>JADFPY010000195.1 GCA_022562085.1 candidate division KSB1 bacterium
GCAAGCAGCTTGAGTTTTTTGTTTCCAGGCATCGTTGGTACACTCACTTATGCCAATAAAAGATCGATTGTCTGGGAAAAAGTGTTGTGGTTAAGTGTTGGGATTATTCCGGCAGCGCTACTCGGGGCGCGTGTAAATACCCATCTCAATACGGACGTGCTGGTCTTGATCGTGGCTGGATTGATCGCTTTTTCCGGGATAAATGTGTTTATCAATCGTCAGAATGAATCCGGAGTCATACCCGATTTCAGAAAACCGTTGTTGATACTTATCGGTGCTTTGGTTGGCTTCGGTTCATCCTTAACCGGGACGGGAGGGCCGGTTCTTTTGGTGCCAATCCTGATAACTTTGCATTACCCGGCGTTAAAATCAATCGGCATCAGTCAGGCTATTCAACTGCCGATTGCCCTCTTTGCAGTGATTGGCTTTTGGCTCTATGGTCAGATCGATCTGGGATTGGGGTTGCACCTGGGAATCGCCCAGGCGGCCGGTGCATATATTGGCGCACAAATTGCGCATCGTTTGCCAATTGTTCAGCTGAGACGTTTGGTGGCCATAGCATTGATCGGAGTTGGCGCGATGATGATCTGGCAGATTGTTGTTTAGGATAAAGGACATAATTGCACACGAATTGCTAATCTTTTCCTTCACGTGATATTATTGACTTTTTGGCTTCGTATTCTTAATTTATGCAGTGTTTAGGCGAGAGGTATCCAGCATTTCCTATGGATGATAAAAAAGCTGCACTAGTCGGATATCATGACAAATGACTGCTTATGCGATTAGAAGACATAAATAAAAAGAGCAACTGATCGTCTATCATGACATCTAGCATGATAGACGAAAATCGGATACTTATATGTTAGGCTTTTTGGAACTTATGGAGTTGCAGGGGTGTTTTTTTATATTGATTTTAAAAAAATACAAACTATCTTTTTGCAAAGAATTATTATCTATATTTATGAGTTCACATCATGAATAGATCCATTCCTTTTTTATCAATACTCATTTTTTTAGCAATTCTAGCTAAAATTGGAAACACACAGGTTATTAACCAGAAGTATGTTAATAAGTTAAATGCATTTATACCTGATTTTCTAGTGAACGAAGACACTGGGCATGGTTCGCAAAACCATTCTTCGGTTGCGTTAGATGATTCTGGTAACTTTGTAATTGTTTGGGAAGAAAAACGCAATGGTGCAAACAATGATATGTATGCCCAACGATTTTTAAAAGATGGAACTCCCGTAGGTAGCGATTTTAAAGTTAATGATGGCGGGCTGGAAAGTGAACAAAATAATCCTGAAATTTCAATGGATGGAATTGGTAATTTTGTGATTGTCTGGCAAAGCGGAGGTAAAATTTTTATTCAGCGCTATTTATATGATGGCACAAAGGCTGGTAAAAATTTGATAGTAAATGAGTTTAGTGGTAATCATCCACAAGTGGCTGTTGACAGCTCAGGCGTTTTTATAGTTATTTGGCGTGATTATAGAAACAGTAACACTGAACCCGACATCTATGGCCAGGCATATTCAGAAGATGGAATTGCAATAAATAATAATTTTAAGATAAATGATGATGAAGGAATCGCCAATCCAGATCTTGCCGCCAATTCAAAAGGAGAATTTATTGCCGTTTGGCAATATTTGGGAGATGGAGGGCTTTACATACAAAAGTTATCAAGAGAAGGAAATTTAAATGGACCCAATATAAATATTAAAATAACCGGTGTCTTCAGATTTCCAAGAATAGCGATGGATAATAATGGTGATTTTATTGTTGCCTGGACTGATTCGTATGATCTTTACGCCCGGCGTTTTTTTAGAGACGGGTCTCCATTAAAAAGAGATTTTAAAGTTAACACACAAAAAAATTCATCTTTTTCTCCCCAATATGCAATATCAATTGACAATTATGGACGGTTCGTAATTGTATGGATGGTTAAAGCGAATATTTATGGACAGGCATATAATAAATATGGAGTCGGTATTCTAGGTAATTTCAAAATTAATCAAGATGAAGGTAATGCAACTCAGAGCCAACCGGCAATACCACAGAAGAACTTTGGTAGTTTTATCGTTTCATGGACCGATTATCGAAATATTCAAGATATTTATGTACAACAATTTTCTAATGACGTATTCGTACAGGCCCTGGGTGATAATTTTAATGTAAATAAAAATCAAGGGACACTTTCGCAAAATAAACCGGAAATCGCAGTGGACGGTAGTGGGAATTTTATTATAACATGGCTGGATTACCGCCTTGATAAAAATTTTGATATTTATTTGCAAAGATTTACAGAAACAGGATCACCATTAGACGGGGCTTTTCTGGTAACCGACAATTCAACTAATGTTATTAGTCCGCAAGGCCATGATGTTGCAATGGATAAAAAGGGAAATTTTGTTATAACCTGGCAACATGAAGAGGATGGAAGAAACGAAATTTATGCTCGCTTTTTTACATTTGATGGAGCACTAAACAAAACATATTTCAAAGTGAATGATGACATCGGTGATTATAATCATTGGCAATCCGTGGTTAATTTTTTTCCTGATGGAAGATTTGTAATTGTTTGGACAGATACACGAGAAGGACATCAAGAAATATACGGGCAAATTTATGATTCAAAAGCGTTACCTATAGGTGATAATTTTAAAATTAGTAATATTGATTCCACCAATCTCCTAAATCAAATATCAAGTCTACAGCTAAATAACTGCGGTAATATTAGTATTGTAGGTAGTGATCAACCGGCAATGGCTATTAATGAAGATGGAGATTTTGTAGTTGCCTGGAGAGATCATCGCCATGCATATTATGATTTTTGTACTTTGGTTAATATAGTTATATATGCACGAGTGTTCTCAAACGAGGCAGTTCCTTTAGGTAATGAAATCCAAATAACAAATGCGAGCAATGATAACCATCTCAATCCATCTGTGACATTTAAGGATAGTATTATTATTGTTAGTTGGTTTAACAAGTCAGGATGGGGCGTGGTATTACAAAGATTTAATAAAAAAGGAATCTCTTTAGAAAATAGCATACGTTTTATAGAAGAAAAACCAAATTTCGATTCTTATAGGTCCTTACCTCTTTCTACGAATGACGCCGGAGATTTTGTTATTGCGTGGGCGACAAGAAATAATGACGTTTACGCTCAACGGTTCTCATCCCAAGGCATCCTTATTGGGGGTAATTTTCGCATAACCAATACATCCACAGGTTATCAAGATTACCCAGATATTGTTCTTTTTAATAACAAAATATATAATACATGGATAGATAATAGGGCCGGTGAATCAGGTTTTGATATTTGGGCCAATATACTGGATTGGGACATCCCTGTTACCGTTAGAGATAAACATCTAAATCAAGCAGGATCTTATAGTTTAGATCAGAATTATCCCAACCCATTCAATCCAACGACAGTCATCAGCTACCTGCTTTCAACGGTCAGTGATGTCGAATTAAAGATTTACAACCAGTTGGGGCAGGAAGTCAGAACAATGGTTAATGAAAGAAAACCTGTTGGCGCTCATCAGATTGAGTGGGATGGTCGAGACCATGCGGGGAATCAGGTGGCGAGTGGAGTCTACCTGTATCGCTTAAAAGCAGGCTCATTTGTTCAAAGTCGCAAAATGGTGTTCTTGAGGTAGTTTGAAAAGCAGTTTTTCCATCTTTGGCCTAACTTTTGGCTTAACCCGACAAGCTTGCCTAGCCTGATTTGGGAGTTTTTGGTTTTCAAATGAGTTTTGGTGGTTTTTCAAAGTTTCGTGGTAATTCATCGCTTGCGGGTTAGCCAGGTTGTTATTGCACAGAATGAAAATGAGGTGGAGTGTTATAAGTAAGAATAGTTTGATTCAATGTTTACAACCTGCGTCACTACAAATACTAGTACCTTGCTGAACTGAGGGGTTAATTTATATCCAGATTGTTGTTTACTTTTCACTCATTCAATTGTTCCCCACTCAAAAATAGCGCGCCAACTCCAACTGGAAATAGTGATCTTTTCGCAGTCCGTAAAAGATATCCTTGGAGGAGGCATTTACAAAGCCGCGGAATTCCACTTCGAGTTTGTAGCGGTCGCCGAGGCGGCGGCTGGCTTCCAGATTTAAAAAGCTGCTGCGCCGGTCTCTATCGATAATTACGCCGGCTAAAATATCCGTACTTTGCACATCATTAAAAGCGAGGCGGGAACCGAAAAAAATGTCATCATCGAATGGGGCGAGGCCTTCTTTGCCGCGTTCGTCGTAGTGATATTCCATAATCAGGCCAACGTCGATTCCGGAGTTCCTGATGTTGGAGAAGGTATATTCAAAGCCCGCCGTGGTGGCAAAAAAGCGGTCGCCTTGTCCAAAGCGATTGATGGCTTCGAGTTTTAAAAGCCAGCCGCCCGTTGTGGCTTGCAGGTCGAGCCCGGTCTGATCAATGGTGTGATAAAAAGGCGCTCCGATTATATTGATCGTCGGGATGATGACCGGCTCTCTGCTTGTCCCTGAGAAATGCGACAGGCCAATATCAAAAATGCCGAGCGTATGAAACCAGCGCACCGCCCAGTCGAGGTGTTTTTCCTCGGCGTTAGATTCGTACCCGGTTAAGTCGGTGTCAATAGGTGCGGGAATTCGCAGGCGTGCCTCATTTGTAAGAAATGGCCGTTCCCGAAAGTAGGGCATTAGAAAGAAATCGAGAGCGCCCCAGTTTTGAATCAGAGTGAGATTAACCATGGGCTGGCCGAGTTTGTCTTCCGTATCGAGGTTTTCCACCAAATCGGATTGATTGATGATATCTACCAGATGTTGAGACTCGGTGACGCCCCAGAAAATTTTACGCAGGCCAATGCTCAGCTCGAAAGAATGCCAAACTCGCTGCCAGTAAAACTCGCGAATGTCAAAATGTGTGCGTTCGCCGTTGTGCTGGTCCAGACGTGCGAATGGCACAAACAAAATGCTTTGGTCCCCTCCTGACCATTCGTAGTAAAACTCGGGCTGCAATGAAAGCGAGAGATTTCCAACCTCGTATTGTTCACCTAGCAGAGGTGACTGCGGGAAGATGCGGCTCTCGGCAGCGAGGTAGCCGGAGAGTTCGAGGCTTTGGGCGTTTAGCTGGGGAGCCATTACGAGGAGCGAAATGGCGAAGAGCGAGAAGCGTAGAAACTCGAAGAGCGAATGAGAGAGAAGCGAGGAGCGATTTCGCAAATTTGTATCTTTTCGTTCTACGCTTATGCGTTCTTCGCTCTTCGGGTTTTTCATTTTTCGCTCTGCGCTTCTCGCTCTTCGTTTCTCTAACTACCTCGCCCGTTTCAAACTGTTTTTGTCAAAATCGCGTTTGGTGAAGCCGTTGCGGAATTTGTAGTTGTTCCAAATCAGGGTTGTGCTTTTGCCGGTTTGGTGATTGACCATGTGCATTTCATCCGGGCGCCAGTATTGGTTGAGGTATTGTTTATAATTTTTTGATGTCAGAGTTTTGAGCAAGTCATTTTTGCGGTCGTAATAGTCTACTTTTTGAACCCGGTATTCGGCTTTGTCAAGCCAGACGACCTGGCGGGTGTAGCCGGATTTTTTATCGACGGGGTAGCGCTCGATCACAAAACAGTCGAGTCCTTGGTATTCTTCATCGCGCAGATATTTGTAGGTGTACTTCTCGACTTCCTGGGAGGCGATGTCTTCGTAAGCAAACTCGCTGCCCATAAAAGGACCGGACTTATTATTGGAGGCGATGCGTTTTACCCGTTTGAGCGCTGGCAGATACAACCACTGGTCGTCGGGGCCGCTTTTGTGGGTGAAGGAGAGAAAAGCGGTCCCTTTGACATCTCGCGGTTTGTTGAAAATGATAATGGTTTTGTCGCCGTCGTTATCGACTTCGAGAGTTTTGTTGCGCATGTCACGGATGCTTTCCTGGCCATGGCGGTTGCGCAGAATCATAACCAACTCGGATGAGGAATCTTTAAACCCGGTGTCGCGTTTGTCCGCTTCGGTTGCGATGGCGAGGCCTTTTTCTTCCGGAGTGTCGGTTGCGGCGGTTAGGGGGAGTATGCTCGATAAAATGAGTAAAATTGCAAGTGCATTCCCAAGCAGGAGCTTGGGAATGAGTATTGTAAGGGTGCGTTTCCAAGCAGGCTTGGGAATGAGGTAAGTGTTGCTGGAAATTTGGGTTTTCATTTTCTATAACCTCCTTAGTTCATTTGTTTTGTCAATCTTGGTAGGGACGGTCGCGACCGTTCCCTACGTGTTTCGTGGGGAAGCAGAGCTTCCCGGTAAAGTGCGTTCCCAAGCTGGAGCTTGGGAACGAGTATTGTAAATCCCCCTGCCCCTTTTACAAAGGGGGAATTAAACTGCTTGCGGAGGGCGACCCCTTGCCGATTTTCCTTCATTAAAAATATAATAATGAAGTCGGGAAGGAGGCGCCTGAAGCCCGTGGAGGACCCCGCACCCCGTTGGATGGATTAGATCAAGCGGAGATTATAAACTATGGTTGCTTAAATCAACATTGGATGATTTTACTCGAAACGGGCGTTTATCCAACGGGGGGGGAGGCCGGAGCGGTCCCTACAGATAATAATGAAATGGAGCAGCAAGAAACAATTTGTCACCACCCGCGTATCTCTCTGCCAAATCTTCCCCAAAATATGTCATTAATTTTAAAAATAAATTTTAGCAAAAAGGTAGAACCATGAGATTTAGATTGTTTCTTGTCGCTGTTTTGTGCTTGTGCATTGTTAGTTGTTCAAACCCGCTGATAAAAAAAGATGGCGCGAACGGAGTCACACCGCTGATTTATGAAGTAGACCTGAATGACCGGTCAGACGACACCTTCAAAGTAAAATTATATGTCGATGATCTCACCGAAAAGAATGCGGTTTATCAATTCGCTTCGACGGCGCCTGGTACTTACATCACTATGGATATGGGACGTTTTGTCCGTGACTTTCAAGCTTTTGACAAAGCAGGTACCGTACTTAAAACTGAACAGGTTTCAACCAACCAATGGAGAATCCTTGAACCGGAAAAAACAAGTATCATTTCCTACTCCATCGCCGAGACCTGGGATACAGCCGTTGATTCAAACCGAATCTATGCGATGTGCGGATCTTCCATCGAAGATGATCACGTTCAGATCAATGGCCAATGTGTGTTTGGATACCCGACCGGCATGCAGGCCCGGCCGCTGAAGATTAAGCTCGATTATCCGGAAGAGTGGGAATTAGGCACCGCGCTTGACCGCGATCAATCCGGCTATTTTCGCGCCACAAATTATGACCACGTTGTGGATTCGCCATTCCTGCTTGGCGAACTCAGTATGTCCGAGTTAGAAATCGGTGATTCTAAAATAGAAATTTATACCTATTCTAAAACAGGCAAGGTCCAGTCCGAACAAATCATGGCAAGCGTTGACAAGATTCTTCATGCCGAAGCGGATTTCATGAATGGCCTGCCGGTCGACCGTTACACTTTTCTGTTTCATTTTGAAGATGTCACCCTGGGAGCCTGGGAACATTCTTACAGTTCGATCTATTCTTACAGCGAAGATGATTTTGAGAGACTCCTGAAAGGCACACTATCTGAACACATGGCCCACGAATTTTACCATATCGTCACGCCACTGAACATCCACAGTGAGATCATCGAGCAGTTCAATTTCGTCACACCGGAGCCTTCGCAGCACCTCTGGCTGTATGAGGGAACCACCGAATGGGCTGCACAGATCCTGCAGCTACGGGCAAATCTGATGGACCTCGACGCTTATCTAAAAATGCTGGGACAAAAGCTAAATCATAGCGACCATTTCCCGCAGGATCTGAGTCTCACCCAGCTCGCAGGTAAAGCTTTTTCCAAAGGATATGTTAGACTCCATCCGAATATTTATATGAAAGGGGCGATTGTGACTGGATTGCTGGATATCAGATTGTTGGAGCTATCCAAAGGACAGCGCGGATTTCGAGAGGTGATCAATGAGTTGGCTCAGGAATATGGTCCTGACAACTCTTTTTCAGAGGAAAACTTCTTTAATGATCTTGCTGAAATGACCCATCCGGAAATCGCTGATTTCTTTGATAAGTATGTTATTGGCGTTGAGTCTCTTCCCCTTGAGGAATATTATGGCAAACTGGGAATCAAGTATTCGCCCGAGGTTCAGGATAATGAAAAAGCACCGGCTCTTGGCTATGTAGTCACGGTAATGGAGGGCAAACTCGTCGTTGCCTCGGTTACTGAGGAAATGGAACCGTTTGGACTGAAACAAGGAGATGTCGTCATCGGGATGAATGGCGAAGAGGTAAATCTCCGGAACGCTCGCAATGCCCGCAGCAAAGTGAGGCAGCTCGAAG
>JADFPY010000196.1 GCA_022562085.1 candidate division KSB1 bacterium
AGGACACAGAGAACACTGAGTAGCACAGAACTCACAGAGAAAAAGATTAAATTAAATGAGAAGTTTAGAGATGGCTGACATGGAAGAATCAAATGCTCTTTCGGAAAGACGGCATCATTCGAAAATAGATTAAAATCTCTGAGTTCTTTGTACTACAAATCTGCAACATTGTGTTTTTTTAGCAAAGTTTTTTAGCCACGGATTCTCACTGATAAAACACAGATTTATGGACTCTAAGTTTTGAATATTATTTTTCATTTTCTATTAACGGAGCAATTAAAAATATCTTTAAATGTTTTTCACACTTTAACTACATTTATCCGTGCACATCCGTGTTAATCAGTGGCTAAATTTAGAATTTTTTTGTTGCGGCTTCGCCGCGCTGTGATACTCAGAGTTCTCTTGTGTCCAAACGTTTTAAACGTTTTTACTTTTAAAAAAATACTGTTTTTATGAACATCATAAAGGAGGATGAAAATGAGAAAAGGATTGATTTTTGCGACCCTAATTTTGTTCTGTGGCTGTGGCGGGGTAGTTCTGGACATTGTGCAGGTGAATGCTCCGGCTATCAATTGCATCTTTGATAACGATTGTACAATAACCGTTTCCGATAAGTCGGATGATCTTGTCCTTGACGGAATGTCCGGCAGTGGTTTTCTGCAGTCGCGTACCTGGCCGGTAGGTGAAAGCGGCACGGTTGGTCAAGGATTGTACGCCTATCTGTATCGGATTGATCTAAGACAGCTTGTCGGACTCGTCGATATTGCCTGTGCAGTTTCTTTCAGCATTGACTTTGGCCCGGTTTCGGCTCTTGATTACAATGGGGACAACGTCGCTGAGCATGTTTTTGTGATAACCAGTGGCGGGCTTGGGAATGTAGCTCCAACCTCTGTCACCCAGCTAGCTAATAAAGTGACCTTTGAATTTGCACCTGGCGTTTGTGCGGGAAGTGCACCCGGCAATGGAGACAGTTCTTTCTTTTTTGGTCTCGCCTCAACTTTCGCACCACTTGACGTGCAGGCGGAAGTAAAGGACAATAACGGCAACACCTATACTTTGGAGTCTACTGCACCAAACTTTAGCCCATAATGACAACGAAATAGAAATTTCGCTTGCGCTGGCAACCCAAAAAATTTTAAACACTGAAAGACACCGAAATATAAAAATGATTTCGCAAAGAGATGAAACCCAAGGGGACTTTAAAGACGTTCCTGACGCAGCGCTGTAAGATAGAGGTCAGGAGCGCAATACGGCCATCAAACTGGCAGCGGGTTGCCGGACTGCTAGACGACAAAAAGCTGTTATCACCGACACTGAAACCTTTCAGAAGTTGGTGAGGATAACATTATGCTGGTTAGTTCATTTTCGTTTGTGGTGAAACCAAAGCAGACCCAAAACAGCAAAAAGCCTCTGATAACAACAGAGTGCGATCGGAATAATTGATCTTGCTCCCCCGAGTTGGTATTAGTATTTTCGGCCAGGTTCAGTTTTCAACGTTATGACTCCAAAATTGTAATTTATTTAAATAGCTTTTCCATTGTAAACTTTTAACTAACAGAGGAGGTTATCATGGCAACCATATTATCTGAAGGTGATGCGGCCGGGAATGAAAGCAAGTTTAAGGGATTGCTTAATCAAGACACGGTTCTTTTTGTGGTGCAATGTTCAAAACCAGAATCCGAGGGACTTTTTGAAATAGCGAATGGACTTGGTACAGGTCACCGAGGCGTTGTTTGGGCAAAGAATCCGAGTGACATCGCTAATGTGGTTTCGGGCCTGTCGAGCTCAGTGAATCCCCCACCATCCGAAAATGATCTTGGGTTTACCGTGTCGCTGACCAATGTCATTCGAGATGTCATCCGTGCAGATGAAGAAACCCCCGATGAAGTACGCGTGTTTGAAGCTTATGCCAACGCCGAAAACGATCAATAAAGGGAGATAATTATGGTCAAACATTGCCTTATAAAGGCTTCTGCCGCATTTCTTATTTTTCAGTTGACGATAAATTTTCTCATGGCGCAGGGAAATGCTCTGCTGATTGAAGAGCGTGATAAAAACGGCAGGGTGCACAGCTTGGACACGGAACCCTATATTGTCGATATCAACAGCACCCTGCAAATCAAACTCAACAAGGATGCGTTGCGAAGAGAATCTGCCGCATTTGCCACAAATCCTGCGCTTCAGGTGCTCATTGATAAATGTGAGGTATTGCAAAAGGTGTCGGCTCAAGGTCTTGAAAGCGTTAAGCCATTGCTAACGGTATTAGCTGGCTGGGCCGACAGCACAAATCGGGATATTTCAGCACTTCAAGATGCTTTAAAGAAGGTGGCTGGCAACGCTCTTAAAATCATTAGACTTGCGCCGCGAGACTCAGAATTGCGTGACGCATTGAACAAAGCGCTGCGCTCACAGTTCGGGGCGACTCCCGACAATCAATATCGTGCTGTATTTGAAACCGCGGCAGCCGAAGCGGAAAGTCTTCGGGCCGAACTGGATCGAGTTATGAAGAGCGAAGGGGTTTACTACCAGTTAGGTGCCTGGATTTCGACTAGGGACGGTGAACGTCCGCTGCATCTTGTAGGCTTTGATAACTACCCCGAGGGTGAGGATTTCGAGGTGGATCGTTGGAGTCTAACCCCGAGTGCTAAACAGAAGGAGCAGCTACAAAAATTGGGGCAGGTTGTAACTGAGGTCAATGAGAAAGGATTTAAACAAGTTGCATCAAATTTTGCAGGTTCCGCTCCTTCACTTATCCCGGATATTATTGACAGGGCATTTCCTTGTATAGAGAATGTTGAGCAGTCTTTTGCCTCAGTCCAGGAAGCCGTCCGTGAAACATCAAAGAATGTAAAGGATGCGATAGACCAAGCAAAAAGGGATATCAAAGGCTATCGTAATTTCTTGAAGGGACTTAAGACAAAGTACACGGAAGGGGTTAAGAACACTACACAATCAGAGCTTTTGCTCGCTGTCAATTCTGATTTGGAGGAACTAAAGAATCAAACGGATGGGTTCATCAAGGGACTGAAAAACCTGAAAGAGTTGCCCAAAATGTTGACAGATTCTTCTCGAGTGAAACCTGCTATTAAAAGTCTCGAGGCTTCAGTCACGTCCTGTGAAGAAGAAATTACGAAAACCATAAGCAGCACAGCAAACATCTTCACCAGCCTGTTTTCTGTCGAGAAAATTGATGCTTCATTGCTGGAGTTTGGCGAAGAAGTTCTAAAGCTGGATATTGATAGCTTGCCCGATGAAACCGAGCTTCCTCTGAAAAAAACCGGCATCAGAGCCTCGGGCGATGCAATTATTATTAAGATTTCCGCTGGCAAGATTGCCGATGGCGAGAAAGATGAGCCTCGACGACAGATTGATTCTAAACAGATTCAGCTTTTTCGAATATTGTCTCATACGGATGTTGTCGTTGGTATGATCTACGCCCTCCCCGAGAAAAAAGACAACATCGCAGGTGATTTTCGACTCGCTCCTTCTTATAGCGTGATATTTTCTTGGGGAAAGCGGAAGTCAATTATATATAATACGTTGTTCAAACCCGGTATCGGTATCAACTTTGCAGCACTCGACCTGAACCATGATAATACTCCTGAGGTGGGAATTGGACTCATGCTGGCAGTTTTCAGGAATTTTTTGCAAGTAGGAGGAGGCTTTAATCTACAAGAAAAAGTGGGCTATGGTTTCTTTGGCCTACGCGTTCCCATGCCATCGCTCACCCCTTCGGGTGGAACGTGATACTAAGAAGGATGAAAATTATTAGGTTTACAATCGGTCGCCCTAATAAGCTTAGGTGTCATAAAAGATGCTCTGGAGAGCATTTCGAGGTTGGCTTCGCAAATTCGATTGCCTGACTTGAAGTATTGAATTTCTCCGTCACCGGTCTGTTATGAGTTCCTGGATTTGCGCGATTCTAAGGTTTGCGGGAAAAAAGTGAAACTCGTCTTTCGATGAGTACGATAGTTCTATCCCCTTCCCACAACAGGATGTTCATGTTTAACCATTAATTACGGAGATCACCGTCAAAAGCACAAGTCCCAAAATCAGCGGAATCTATATAAAGAAGACTCGTTCGAATGCCTGTTAAAATGAAGTACTATTTTCTTATTTCCCTTGACATTTTTAATAAATCCTGTTATAAACTCTTAAGTTAAATATAGCCTACCCATATGATAAAAAAAATTGTTTAAAGAGTTCAAAGAATTCGCGATGAGAGGCAATGTCATGGATATGGCTGTTGGTATCATTATCGGCGCTGCCTTTGGTACCATTGTCAAATCTCTGGTCGCAGATATGATGATGCCGCCCATTGGCCTGCTCATGGGAGATGTGGATTTTACAAACCTATTCTTTATCCTAAAGAATGGCGACCCTGCCGGACCCTACGCAGCACTTGATGCGGCTAAAGATGCCGGAGCAGTGAGCCTCAATTATGGCGTTTTTATCAACAATATTGTGAGCTTCATAATCGTAGCATTCGCGCTTTTCATGGTTATACGTGGGATGAACAAACTCAAGCAGAAAGAAAAAGAAGAACCGGCAGAAGCGACCACCAAAGAATGCGCCTACTGTTTTTCAACAATCGCAATTAAAGCAACTCGCTGTCCTAACTGTACCTCTGAGGTTGCGTAAACATTTTTTATTTAAGATAGCTGTAATTCATTCTGTAAAAAGCCGTTGGGGAAACATTCAATGTGACGCCAATGGCTATTTTTATATCCAATCATAATTTCGCCTAGACTTCTGCAAAAAGTACACTTTCGTGTCATTTGACAAATTAGGCTGTTTTGCAGAAGTTTGTAAATTTCTAAGGAATGGGAGGCAACACATGAAAATTTTCAAATTATTTTTGTTGGCTGCTTTAATCGTTGTTTTAAGTACCCCCACCCTCGCCCAGGAAGCAGCAGAGGACAGTGTCGTTTATGGTTGGAAAAACCAGGTCATCGCCGGCCTCAATTTAACCCAGGCAAGTTTTGATAACTGGGCTCAAGGCGGTGAAAATTCACTGGCCTGGCAGCTTAAACTGGATATGAATTCCGCCAACGATCAGGAAAAGTTTATCTGGGTAAATAACGGTAAATTCACTTTGGGTTTTGCTAAAGTCGGTGATGATGAAGCTAAAAAATCAGCTGATTTAATAGACCTTGAAAGCGTCTATACCCGGAAATTCGGCAAATATCTCAGCCCATTTGTTGCGGTAACCGGCAAGACACAGTTTGCCGCCGGATTCCAATTTGAAGGAGATACGAAAACCAAGGTTTCTAAATTTTTAGACCCGGGCTATTTTACCCAAAGCCTGGGACTTGGTTATATTTCGCACGATAAAAATTTTAAATCACGGATTGGCGTCATGGTCAAAGAGACTGTCACTCGCGACTTCCCGGAGCGATATACCGATGATCCAGACACACCCAAGCTCGAAAAAACCAAAGTTGAGCCGGGAATTACTTCGGTAACTAATTTGAAAAGACAATTTAATGAAGATGTTATTTTTACCTCTAAATTGGATATCTTTAGTGATTTGGAAGCGTTTAACCGAACCGATATGACCTGGGAAAACAATTTGACTTTGAAAGTGGCAAAACATATTAATGTGAGTGTTGACCTGGTTCTGTTTTACGACCGGGACATTACCAGGAAACTGCAGATTAAACAAGTCTTAGCGGTCGGGTTTACCTATACGTTGCTTTAATTTCTGAGGAAAAGCTCGAGCAATAGATCGTTGCGGAGATTAGCGAAGTGACCTCCACAAACGGTATCGCTGTATGATGGAAGAAAATAGCTGAATGACCCCGAAGCGTCGGGGCGTCATTTTTGAAGGCAGCAAGAATTCACCTCTGTCAATGACAGCGAAGCGTTAATGACCGCTGATAATAACACCATGGTTTGAAGCGCGACAAAGCAAGTCATTGAACATTTGCGGCTCCATCACTTTAGGAATATCTGGAAAAAAGATATAAAGAAGAAAACGCTTTGCTCGAAAACGTTTTAGCCAACGCAGATAAATTAAGCAAATCAACAAACCTTGAATCGTTCAAAAAGAAAAAAACGAATCTGAAGCAAGCGATTCAGGAATATAAATCCATCAAAAGCAACTTCCGCTGTTTAACTCCACCCTCAAAGCTACAATCAAATATTGTCCGATAAAGTGTAAGCGATTGCTTTCTGTCTTCGGCCTTTTAATTCAACCGGACCCAGTTTTATAGGTTTAAAAACCTCATCGATGTGTTTTGCAGTCGTGTCGCCGAGAACAAAATCATAGCCGCGTGCCCCTGCGACTGTATTGAGGCGAAAAGCCACGTTCACCGTGTCCCCTAATACAGTAAAATCCCGGGAGCCGCGTGCACCAACGGTGCCAATCATCACCTGGCCGGTATTGAGAGAAACACGGCAATCCCAATCATAAGCGTCCCCGTGCAGCCACTTCGGACTTTCTGAAAGGAGCCGCGTCTCTTTTTTTATTTCAACCGCGGCACGGGCGGCCTCAATCGCTAAAATCTTGGCGTTTAAATCCGTGCCGCGCCAAAAAGCCATGACACAATCCCCCATGTACTTGTCAACTTTGCCGTCATGTTCACCGATAATTTGCGTCATTCGTTCAAACCAGTACTGCAGCGTTCTGGTCACATCTTCGGGCGGTAAAAGTTCGCTGAGTTTAGTATAGCCGACGATATCTGCTACGAGAACGGTGACGATGCAGGAAGTGGTTATTGGATCGAACCGCGTTCCCACCAGCTGCAAATTGGTTTTGGAGTCAATATCCGAAAGCAGCTCAATTTTTAGTTTAGCAGGTCCGACGTCGACAACATCGCCGGTTTCGAGCTTGACCGGGGCGGTCACGGGATTGCCATTGACAAAAGTGCCGTTGGTGCTCGACAAATCACTCACCCGAAGCGATGAGGTCGATGAAGTTAAAATTGCATGGAACCGGGAAACATTGGGAATGTCGAGAATCAGCTCATTTGAGGCGTCTCTGCCCAGGCGGATGGTTTTTTCTTTATGCACGACCACATGTTCAGGAATGGTCACGTTCTCTGTCTGCTGGTAATCAGCCAGGGAAATTGTCTTTTTTGCGCCGGGGATAACAATTCGGCCGCTGCCCGGTTGGGCCTCAACTAAAACGATAGCAAGGGGTTGTTCATCTGTTGCTTTTTCTTCTGGCATTTAATCCAATGCAGTTTAGTTGAAAGCAATTTGCAAAAATATGACAAATTAGTCAAGAGAATTGCAGTAGGTAAGAGATTCGTTGAAAGGAAGGCTTTATGGGTCAATCTGTTTTAATTATTCGTTCATTTATGCCTTTTTAGTAGGTAGTAAAAACCTTTCGTCCTCTGGATACTGGATTCATATTGCGTGACACAAACAGCACGGGGTTCAAGTCGCCGTCCCGCGTGAGGATAGTGGCGGACGTAGATGGCGACTCGGGTTGTTGAATTATATTTAGACATAAGATGGCTATTTAAGACTCACCTAGACGTGTAATTTGTGCTTCTAGTAAAGCGGGCGATAGGGCAAATTCAAAAGGAGGTGGCGCAATCATCTCTATTTGAAACTCCTTTGTCTTAATGTATTTTATACCTGGATAAAGAAGGATAAAGACCAAAAGAGTAAGAAAGTACGTAAAGAAAGGCAGGTCGGCTTTAATGCTCTCTTTGATGGCAGAAAACCAAGACGGATTGGAAAAATAGAGGATAAAACACCCGAAAAGCATCAGAAAAAGACTACAGGATATAACCCTTTTCAGCCAAGCGTTTAGTGGCGATGCTAACCACCACCGCCATAAGGGTGGTCTGATATTATAGTTCCAAATGTAGTCGAGTAACTCC
This sequence comes from candidate division KSB1 bacterium, assembly GCA_022562085.1. Taxonomy (NCBI): domain Bacteria; kingdom Pseudomonadati; species Candidatus Zhuqueibacterota bacterium. Next base: position 7,836 of record JADFPY010000196.1, read on the forward strand.
TTGGCACGTGCTTTTATTTCCTTAACACGCGCTTCCTCAGAAGTATTTGATTCTACATTGAGACATTGTTTTAATTTCTCTTTCGCTGTGAAAAAGTCTTTGGATTTAGTGTAGAACCCAGCTAAAAAATACAAGGTATATGCCTTTATGTGTTGATTTCCAGGTTTTTCGGTTAGCCTTTCTACTCTCTCTAGCTTTCTTATAATTGACACAATTTTTTCTTGATACCTTTTATCTCCTGGGTCGATTGAAACTTCTGTCCTAAGATAGTCTGCATAAGCTTCCCACATAAGGACAGATAGTGCACCAACATCCAAAGATATCGCTTCTTTAAAAGATTGAATGGCGTCATCATACTTTTGCTCCTCAATCTTAATTTTCCCCTTTAGACCCCACGCGTGCGCCTGGTTTTTGTCTATTTCGATGGTTTTTTCTAAGTGCTTAGAAGCACTTTCGAGATTCCCAAGATTGAAATAAAGTTCACCTAGATTGTAATA
>JADFPY010000197.1 GCA_022562085.1 candidate division KSB1 bacterium
TTTCGGAAGAATTAAATTTGGGTTTAGATAGTTTCCTCTTTTTGGATGACAGTCCTTTTGAGCGTGAACATATGAGAAACAAGCTTCCTGAAGTTGTAACTCTTGAGCTCCCTAAGGATCCTGAGGAATATGTCCGTTTAGGTTGTTTGAAGATAACGATACGTCTGTTACGCGCCCTCCAGACACTGTAACACCAAACCATGTAGAAACAGACGCTGTCAACCAACGGGTATTATCTGTCCAGTTTGCGCCGTCGGTGCTATCGTACAACGCCACAAGCGCGAGGGAGTCCTGCGCCGGTACCTGCGCCGATAGTTTTTGAACCATTTCGTTTAATTGGAACATGATAAGGGTAATCAGGATAATGGTAATTCTCCGTTTCATGATGTCTCCTATTTTCGTCTTCATTCGACTTAATGATATCGTGGTCAACGTTTATGTATCTCTGCAAGTGAGAGCTTTTGTTCCGAGTCTAACGGCAAGGCTGAGTTGCGGCAGGTGACAGGGCACCTAACCTGCGAATTAAAAATAAACTTTGAGAGGGCACGAAACCCAGCCAACGAGCCGAAGCCCTGCCGTCAACTCCAGCCAGTGTTAGGCGATTGTGTATCGCAATGCTCAAATAGTTCTCCACGTAGTACACGATGACAATTTGACTGGAGTTTAGATTTGATGTAATCAGAATCAATAAGATTATTGAACATCATTATCCAACCTTATTCCTTTTAGAATTCTTGCGCCTCCAAGCAATACTGGAGATTCCTTGTCTATCTCGATTCGTGATTTTCCAAGCAATGCTTTAAGTTTAGATTTCACAAAATCGGGGTAATATCTGCTCTCGTAAAATTTGACAAAGTTATAAATAAAATATCTAAGAATTTTGTTCTTGGGCAAAGCATAATCAACAATCATTATGATTCCTTTTGGTTTAGTAACTCTGACCATCTCTTTCAATGATTTTTCTCTTATAGCCAATGGCATTTCATGTAATGCGAAGGAGACACAAGAAACATCAAAATGTCTATCCTCAAATGGTAAATTTGTAGCATCAGCAACTTCAAATTTTACATTTTCATATTTATTCTTCTTTTTGGCTATCTTCACCATATCATCCGATAAGTCAATACCAATAACATCATAGCCATTTTTAGCAAATGCAAATGCCTGTTTTCCAGTTCCAGTTGCAACATCCAGTATTCTTGAGCCATTTCTTGCATTAGTAAAATCTGCAACTTTATCCCTAATTCCTGAAAGGAATATACTAACAAAGTCATAAATGGAAGCCCATCTTCCAAACAATTTCTTTATGTATGAGTAATATTCTTCATCCGTCATAGATTACTTTCAAATTCTATTTGACATAAGTAATTATTTTTTATTTCGCGCCTAACGTTGCAACTCACCCGCTGCGGTGAAAGTAGTACTATACTTTATTTGAAAATTAGTTCTTTACTAAATTCTCAAAATCTGGAATTGCGGATCCGCTGAGCAGTCGGGTGCAGTTGCGTGTTAGCCATCAGATGCTTTTGGGCTCCGATTTTCACTAACGAATGCAGTAAGCTTCTCAACCTTCCAGCTTCTTGCTTGATGTCCCCGAATAAGCATCCTAATTATTATTCATAACTATCTTCGTTTCCCTCCTTCACTCAATCTTCGATCTCCGAATCTGGCCAAAAGGGTGATGGAAGAATTGTCGGTTGCTCAGGTACTCCTGCAGCCTTTTGAAGTTCGATTTCCTGCAAAAGCATTGTAGGGGCTATAGTACTTACATTAATGATCCCAGATTTCGCACGACACACCCCTTTGAAAACCGCGTAATTATTCCCAGTTGCCATTATTTTGTTTATGCTTATTAGGGGAGTTCCAACTAGATCTACTCCCCTGACGAGTGTTTCCTGCCCGTTATCAACATTAACTGTATAAACTAAAATTGGCGTTACACGAAAAGCTCCAGGTCGGCCAGTCTGAAGTGGTCCAGTTATACCGCTCTGGTTATGCTTCAGAATAAGACCATAAGGTTTACCTTGTTGCTTTACCTCCTCAATTAACATCTGCTTCAATTCTTCTGGACTAAATATCTTTTTACTTTCTATAATAAGATTGCTCATGCGTGCCATAGGATCTAATCCATGCCCTGGGCTTTTACGGGCGTGTCCATTGGATTGGGGAAACCCTTCAATTGGTGTACGGGAGAGCAAGAAAGTTCTCAACACCCCATCCTCAATGAGAACAACCCTCTCCGGTGTAACTCCTTCGTCGTCATATTGATACGTTCCATTAAGGGTCTTGCCTTGAAAATAATTCAGCGTCGGGTCGTCAATCACCGTTAGAAACTCTGGAATCACTTGCTGACCCACCTTTCCTTTGAAAGTTTGCTGTTCTTGCTTGGCTCTTTGACGTTCCCCTTCTAACCTATGCCCGATTGCTTCATGGAACAAGACACCAGCCACGTCTGGTGCCAGGATGGCAGGACCATTGTAGGGTTGAAGCACTTCTGCTTCGCGAAGTTGCATAAGCTCTTCGGCCATCCGCTTGACTTCATCGTTAAGTGTCTCGTCGTTTGGTAGCTCTTCAGGGATACGTGTTGCGAAGGTACGGAAGTTTTGCAGTAACATTCCATCATCGGCACGTGTTTTACAATTAACATTTACCTCGTAATACACCTCGTCCGTTGTAATAGTTGAGCCTTCTGTGTTCACATAGTAGGTAGAAATCTTAGTACCAACAACTCTCATTGTTGGATCGAAGATTCCTTTTACCTGAGCTAATGAGCGTGTTACTTCTCGAATTCTATCTGCCCAGAGGTTCTCGTTGAGTTTTAATTTTTTGATTGGTCCGAAGTTTGTTTTTTTGATGTCTGGCGCGAAATCGTCGGCATTCTCTTTATCCGACGCAAATGCCATCTCGCCCTTTTTGCTCTGATAGTCCGATATGGCTCTTTTGTAACTAACGTCGGTAAGCTTCCAGAAAACGGCTCTTAACGAATTCTCATCATTATCTAATGGGGCGAAGGCTTGTCGCCTGAAAAAAGGAGACCTGCTACCTCTTCGCTGTTCTCGATTGGTATTATCAAATTTATAGTCCCCGACTCTTATTTCTACAAAGGCTGTACGACGTTTAGGTGGCCCGAGTCGCATCTGAATGCCACCATACGTTCCAAATAGCCCAACCGTTTCGGCCTCTTGAAGCTGGTAGGAGATAAAATAGGGTGATTCAAACCCTTCCATATGCAGCTCTTTTTGAGAACGCTTTAGCTCTTTGCTTAAGGCCTGGACGATTTTTTTCCGTGCACTATCATTAGAAATCTCATTATCCTGTTGTGCAGCAAATGTGAAAGATGTGATGAGAACCGCTAGAAGCGCTCCAATAAGCAGATGTTTAAACTTTATAATCTTCATAATTAATCCTCTCAATTTCTATGTCATACCTTTAGTGTTTGTGGACAATCGTGGAAACACATGTTTTTACGTATACTTTGTACCTCCCATTGCAGGCTAACAAGTGATTGTACAGTTTCTGAATAACATTAATCCTATACTAAATGCCAGATCAAAAGTCAATAAGAATTATTGCATTAGGCTAATAAATTTCGTACTCTCCAAGAGTTGTGCAGTTTCTGCTAAACATCATGATATGAATATTATCCAAATGGTACTGCCTGAGATCATATGAAAAAAATACCTGTCACGTTGGATAATTTATCCTATGTGACCTGACAAAATTCAAAATCTATATGTCACTTATTTAATGATTGCTTACTTTTTTTATGAAGCTTGACTTTATCTTGGGAGCTTTAGAATCATGAGTTCATTGCCGCAGACAATCGATACAATTCCTTTAACAGGGGATGAACTTTTTGAAAGGGGTGATCTCGGCCCATGTGAATTGATTGCAGGGAGGATAATACCCATGACCCCTGCGGCAGGGCCACATGGATTTATCGAACTAAATGTCGGATATGAGTTGAAAACGTTTGTTAACCAAAATAAACTTGGTTGGGTACAAACTGGCGAAGTTGGTATTTACACCGGCCGCAACCCGGACACTGTTCGAGGGGCTGATGTGATTTTCATTTCAAAAAAACGGCTCAAAAAATTACCTAAAACAGGATTCCTTGAAGTGGCACCAGAAATTAGTTGTCGAAATTTTTTCGCCTTCTGAAACTTGGAAAGAAATCGAGGACAAAATAGATGAATATTTTGCTGCAGGGGTGAAGTGGATCTGGGTCGTAAATCCAAAGAACCGGGATCTAATAATTTATCAGGGCGACAAGGAACCAAAAAAATTAAGAGAGAATGATACTCTAATTGGTGAAGATATTTTATCTGGTTTTGAATTAAAGATTTCAAAAATTTTTGCTATTTTAAAAAATCTCCACCTTCTCTTCAATTAAAAATAGAACAATAATAGCCTAATGGAATTTAAATATTAGTTCCGTCCTCGTTTTCCAACCACCTACAGGTCGTCAACCTCAGGACATCTTTTTTTACTTGACAAATTTGTTGCAAATCAACATTTTCACCAGAAGCCTCCCTTGCATCTGGGCTAAAAGAAACGCTCATAACTTTAACAAACCTTGAGGTCATTATGAAACGTAGAAAATTTTTACAGCTTACATCGGCCAGCGGTCCTGCCTTAGCGCTGACGGGCCTAATTTCGTGTACCACGTCCGAAACGGAAAAGAAATCAACCACCGGGCATAAAGTTAAGCCGTTCGAGCTGGACGAATTGACGATCTCGGATTTGCAGGACGGAATGAAGTCCGGCAAGTATACAGCTCGCTCTATTATTGAAAAGTACCTCGAGCGCATTGCTGAGATGGACAAACAAGGTCCATCCCTGCACGCGCTCATTGAGGTGAACCCGGATGCGCTGTCGATCGCAGAGGAATTAGATAAAGAGCGGCAACAAAATCAGCTTCGAGGCCCAATGCACGGCATTCCGGTGATCCTTAAAGATAATATCGATACCGCAGATAAGATGACCACCGCCGCCGGCTCCCTCGCGCTCGTTGGCTCAATTGCGGCTCAGGATTCTTTTGTGGCTCACAAACTTCGGGAAGCCGGGGCCATCATTTTAGGCAAGGCCAACCTCAGTGAGTGGGCGAACTTCCGTTCGACGCGTTCCTCAAGTGGTTGGAGCGGCCGCGGCGGACAATGTCGCAACCCCTACGTTCTCAACCGAAATCCGTGTGGTTCGAGCTCGGGTTCGGGAGTTGCGACGGCGGCAAATCTTTGTACTGTGGCTATCGGCACGGAGACCAATGGTTCCGTTGTCTGTCCGTCCTCTGCAAACGGGGTTGTGGGAATCAAACCTACGGTGGGTCTGGTCGGCCGTTCGGGAATTATCCCCATTGCCCACACTCAGGACACCGCCGGCCCCATGGCGCGAACGGTAAGTGACGCCGCCATCCTGCTCGGCGCCCTCACCGGCATTGATGCGCGGGACGACGTAACCAGGCAAAGCCAGGGGAAATCGCACCAGGATTATACTCAATTTCTCGATGCGCAGGGCATGAAAGGCGCCCGCATCGGGGTGTCCCGCAACTATTTTGGTTTTCACGAAGGCGTGGACAAACTCATGGAGGACGCCATCCAGGCAATGAAGGATCTCGGCGCAACTGTGGTTGATCCGGCCGACGTTGAGACCCGCCGAAAATACGGCGATTCAGGATTTGACGTGCTTTTGTATGAATTCAAAACCGACCTCAACAAGTATCTCGCCGCCCTCAACGAGGAGGTTGCAGTCCATTCTCTGCAGGAACTCATTAAATTCAATGAAGCCAATCAAGAGAGAGAAATGCCGTACTTTGGTCAGGACATTCTCATAAAAGCTGAAGCGAAAGGCGACCTGTCGACTCCGGAATACAAGGAAGCTTTGGACAAAATTCTGCGGCTCTCCCGGGCTGAGGGCATCGACGCGACTTTAAACAAGCATAATGTAGATGCAATTGTTGCCCCAACAGGCGGACCCGCCTGGGTGACGGATTGGGTCAATGGCGACCACTTTTCAGGCGGCAGTTCATCACCGGCGGCCAGAGCCGGGTATCCCAACATTACGGTGCCTGCCGGGTTCGTTCACGGTCTGCCGGTCGGCATCTCTTTCTTTTCGCGGGCCTATAGCGAGCCTTTGCTGATCAAAATAGCCTATGCTTTCGAACAGGCGACCCAACATCGCAAACCGCCGCGGTTCCTGCCGGAGGTCGATTTTGGATAAAATAGAGAAACAGCTCGGAATCGCTCGTAGCTCCCCCTCGATGTCATTCCGACCCAAGCAGAGTGTTGCAGTTTCCGTTTTTATAGCCCGACGGCGTCTCGCCGAGGTCCTTCCCGGCCTCGGCGGGGACGCCTTCGCACTGGTTTTGTCATTCCGACTGAAGGGAGGAATCTGACGAAGCACCGACTATATTTATGGTAGCATTTTTAACTTATAAAAAAAAGAGGATTTAAAATTTCAGATTTCTCGTTTCACTCGAAATGACATGAAGGGTTTTTAAGTCTCCCAGTATTTTGAATTTTTTTAGTCAAGTGTTTAAAAATATGGTAATCTAAAGGAGTTTTAGTGCAAAAGGACCTGCGAGAAATTATCCGCACAATTATTGAGTATGTATTTAGGCGAAAGGGCCTGAATTATATTCTTTATATTATGGCTGCATTTTGGATACGGGAAGCAACCAACCTGAGCGCCAGCGAAGGAATAGAAACACTCCTGCAGGCCATAAAAGGAAATGCTGAGTTCCCACATTGGCGATACCTTATTGCCAGCATCGGTGGCATCCTGTTTACCGAAGGGAGCTGGCTCATTTTCACGCTCACCTCGGCGATGATCTTCTTCTTTGGCTTTCTCAAATATAAAGAGATTAGCAAATCCGACAGCATTTCTCCGACAGAGTTCCTGGATCAAATTAGAGACATTCAAAAAGATGATAAAAAATTTCTGACCGCACGGCCTCCGAAAACCACCGGATTTATTGGCAGAGAGGAGGAGCTAAAAGAACTCGATGATCGCTTGATAGCAAAAGACCAGGTGTTGCTGGTGAATGGTCTGGGTGGCATTGGCAAGACTGAAGTTTGCCGCACCTATTTTTGGGCAAACACAAAGAGGTTCGAAAAACTTGGCTGGATAGACTACCTCGGCAATCTCAAAGAGTCTTTCACGAATCAATTTCAAATTAAAGAAATTTCCGTGACTGAAAACGAAAGCCTGGATGAGCGCTTTGCCAAAATTCTTCATTACCTGGCCAACCTGGACCCGAACTCGCTGCTGATAATTGATAATATAGAAGACCTTGAGGACCCGGATTTGCCCAAACTCCGTTCACTACCCTGCAAAGTTATTGCCAGCTCCCGTTTAACTCTGAAAGGCTTTGAAGTCTATCCCCTGGGGTTTTTGAGCACGGAAAAATGTAAAACTCTTTTTATGCAAAACTACCAGGGCAAGCCTGATGATGCAGCCTTAGAAAAAATCATTGAGCTGACCGGACAGCATACCCTGAGTGTTGAACTTTTGGCGAAAACGGCCCGGAATGGCGATTTGGAAATAGCCGAGCTTCTAAACCGGCTGCAGGAAGCCGGATTTAATTTGACTGAAACAATACCGGAAAGTGTGGAAACCACCTGGCACGATGAAACTCAAAAAAAGCGCTTTTTTGAGCACATGGAAAGTGTGTTTGAACTTGCAAATATCACCAGGGATGAGCAATCTATTTTAGCCAATCTCTCGGTATTACCGGCAGTTTTTATTGAGCGAAAACAGCTGACCGACTGGCTGAAATTACAGACTAAAGACCACCTTAACTCCCTGGTTGAAAAGGGCTGGCTGCAGCAGCAAGGTTCTCAGGTTTTTATGCACCAGATTATCCAGGACGTGGCAAGGCATAAACTTAAACCAACGGCAACGACTTGTGAACAGCTTATTGACAATCTCACGTGGAAACTAAAGGTTGAGCCGGGCGACAATCCGCTCGCTAAAGCAGGGTATGTTGTATTTGCCGAATCGGTCTTAGCCCGCTTAACACAATCAGATGAAAACCTGGCCTCTTTGGCAAATAACTTAGCTCAAATTTATCAAGATTTAGGGCAGTTGGAAAAAGCTCTGGAATTTCAAATGAAGTCTTTGAAAATCATGGAAGAGATTCTCGACCCAAAACATCCGTCTTTAGCCACCTCGTACAATAACTTAGCTACAATTTATAAAGCTTTAGGGCAGTTGGAAAAAGCGCTGGAATTTCAAATGAAGTCTTTGAAAATCAGGGAAGAGATTCTCGACCCAAACCATCCGGATTTAGCCACCTCGTACAATAACTTAGCTACAA
>JADFPY010000198.1 GCA_022562085.1 candidate division KSB1 bacterium
CCCGATGAGATAGATGTAATCACGTCTGCATTTGATATGACTCCTCCAACGCTTATAACAAGTATCATACAGATGCTTAAGAAAAAATCTTTTTAAGGAATTATAATCTTTTTTTAATGAAATTAATAGATTTTATTGGAGAAGGATCGATTTCTGATAATACAGCACGATATATTGAGGTAAAATCAAAAAAATAAATCAAATTTATTAGTTTAGTTAAAATATCACCAGAAGCAGAAAAAACTTCTTTATATTCAATATCATTAGAATTGAAAAATTCTTTAAGGATTTTCCACCTCTCTTTTGTTTTAACAAAATCATCTTTTCCTTGCAACAAAATTGGTTGAATGTTAGGTGGAACTTCCCAAGCAACAATTTCATTATGACAAGCTTCAATCATATCTTCAGCTAGAGCGTGCATTTTTGCATTTTCATTCAAGGAGTTCTTGAATCTAATGGCAGCTGCTTGTAAGCCCCATGGATAAAAAATTAATGGAATCCCTCTAATCCAATTTGCAAGATTTAAGGAAGGATTTTCTTCGGATAAAAAGGATGATGAGATTTCATTTTTTAGATTTTTTAGCTGAGAAATCGATTCTTCAATTCCATTTTTTGCTAAAGGAATTACAGGTTCAAGAACCTTAAGCATTGAATATAAAAAAACAGTAAAAGAAGCTCTGGGAGAATGAATTTCAGGTATTTTTTTAAAATTAATATTATTTTTTATGCAAAATTCTTCCATTTTCCCTCCTGACGAAAAGCTAACAATCTTGCAACCTATTTTTTTTGCAGCTTCTCCAATAATCTCTAAACTTCGTACAAAAGCCCGTTTCAGAGTGTCATTATAGCTAAAATCTTCTTTGCTCATCCCTTCTGAGTGCTTAATGAGATAGTTAGTTTCATCAAGAATATGCCGCAGGAACTCAAGAGGTGAAATTGACATATTCCACTTCCTTTAATATATAAGGGCGGATGTACGGACTCATTGAATCGGTAGTAACCAATTCAATTTTTTTCCCCAAAAGGTCTTCCAAAAGAAATGAAAGCTGCATGAAGTTATCAAAGGTTTTTTTACCCTTATCAAATTCAACCATCAGATCTATATCGCTGTTTTTATTTTGTTCTTCTCGAACAAAAGATCCAAACAAGCCGAGTTTCTTTACACCGAGGGTTTTAATACTCTTCCGATTTTGTTGGATGATTGATAAAACGTCTTTTTTTGAGTTAATCCGTTTATTCATCCTTTACTCCTAAGATTATCAAGCAATCATAACCCGCTTCTTAACTTCTGCGCAAAGCTGCTCCGACTCCTCCTTCGTCGGCGCCTCGGCAATCACCCGGATTATCGGCTCGGTATTCGACGGCCGGATATGAATCCACGACTTATCGCGGACGATTTTGACGCCGTCGGTGAAATCGAGTTTCTCGTTTGAGTAAGCTTGCTGAATTTTTTCCAAAGCGGCTTTCGGGTCCAAATCCCGCAATTCAACTTTATCTTTGGTAATGACGTATTTCGGCAAAGTATCGTTCAACTCCCTGATGGTTCCGCCAAATTCCGCCAACTGCTGCAAAATGAGCGCGATGCCCACGGGAGCGTCCCGTCCTAAATGAATATCGGGCAGAATCACGCCCCCGTTCCCTTCACCGCCAATCACCGCGCCAATCTCGCGCATTTTCTTGGCGACGTAAATTTCGCCGACTTTGGTTCTCACAACCGATGAACCATGCTGCTCTGCGATATCTTCAGTCATCCGCGAAGTTGATGCATTGATAACCACCGGACCGGATTTTTTGCCAAGCATAAATTTGACCGCGAGTGCGAGCGTTTTTTCTTCTCCGAGAGGCTCACCTTTTTCGGAAACCAGGGCGAGCCGGTCTGAGTCCGGGTCGACTGCAATACCGATGTCGGCAGTTTCTTTTTTCACTGCTTCGCAAAGTTCGGTCAGATTTTCCGGCACCGGCTCAGGATTTCTCGGGAAAATCCCGGTGGGTTCGCAATTCAAAAGCACAACTTCACAACCGAGCTCATTTAGAAGTTGGGGAACCATGTTTGAACCGGAGCCGCAAACACAGTCCAAGACCACTTTAAATCTACGCTCTTTAATTTTGTTCAAATCAATATATTCTAAATTTAGGATAGCTTGAAGATGCTCTTCAATTGCCTTGGAATATTTGACGGCGATGCCAATTTTATCCCACGCTGCAAAAGGGAAAGACTTACTTTCTGCGATTTTGATGACTTCCTGACCTTGTTCAGCGTCCAGAAACAAACCGTCCGGGCCGATGAGTTTCAACCCGTTCCACATGATTGGATTGTGGCTGGCCGTAATCATAAGTCCTCCGTTCGCTTCGAGACTCTCGACCGCTAATTGAGTCGTCGGAGTCGGGCAAACGCCAATATCCAAAATGTCACAGCCAACAGCCATCAGCCCGGAAAAGACCGCGTTTTTGAACATTTCGCCGCTGACCCGGGAGTCTCTTCCGACGACAACTTTGCCGCTTTTTACATAAGCGCCAAAAGCCTGTGCAAAACTGGTGACCACTACCGGGGTCAACCCTTGACCGACAATCCCACGAACTCCGGAGACGCTTACCATTAATTTAGACAAAAAATATTCTCCTCATCTCATTGGCAACAAGATAAAGTTTTTTAAAAAATAATGCAAAGAGATTTTGTACCCTTGTTGGTTTGTAGTTCAAGCTTTAGCTTGCTAATGCCAGCGTAAAGGCTGGACTACGAACTTAAAACCCTCTCCAAATCCTGCTTCGTATTTATGTTCCAAAGAATACTTTCATCGCCAATCTCAAGTTCATAAACCTTATCCGAATGGCTGCGAACAATTTCAGAGGTTTTTTGGGTTGGGTTCGCGATGAGGATTTCATGAAAAAGCCATTTAGGAAGCAGCGGCGGATGTCCGCGCTTACCGTTGAGGGTCGGGATCACAATTTTATCAGAATTTTCTTCAGAAACTTTTCGAATCTTAGCGATTATATCTGGGCCAATCTGCGGTTGATCCACCAGGGCCAAAAAAACACCGGTGCAGTTGGACTTCAAATTTTTCACTCCGGCCTGAACTGAAGAAAATTGACCAAGTGAGTAATTTTTGTTGATTGTAAAGTCGTCAGGACGGAGGTTTAATTCTTTCGCAATTTGCTCTGCCTTATATCCCAGAACGATTAAAACATCCTCGATTCCAGCATTTCTGAAATTTTGGAGGATAGTTTCGAGAAAAGTTTGCTTACCGAACTGAACGAGGGGTTTAAGTTCACCCATCCGGGTAGATTTACCCGCGGCTAAAATGATTGCGGAGAACAATGGTTTGAGCTTGAAACTAATTTTTTCTCAACTTATGTTTCAGTTTTTCAAGTACTTTTAAATCTTCTAAATCTTTGGCGCGACCTGCGGCGCTCTTCATTTTTATTAAATCGTCGAGACTGGCAAAATACGCTTCGGTTGAGCCGATTTTACTTTTAACTTTATTTTTCCAAACCTCATCAAAAGAATTACCCGCCACAAAAGGATGAATATCTGTTTCGAAAATATATTGGCGAATTAAGATTTTCTTTTGTTGCATATCCTCTTCAGATATATCCGTAACATCATAACCAAATTCCGACAGAGCTTTTAAAGTCCTTTTTACATTTTCTTTATTCCTTTGAATAAAAATGTCCACATCCAGAGTAGCTCGTGAATAACCATGAACGGGGAAAGCGGTTGCTCCGATAATAACAAACTTGACTTTATTTTCGTTTAATAATCTCAGAAGGTTTTCGATGTCCATTGTCAATCAGCATTTGTGCTATTTCTCTGGATTTTCGAAACATCATTTCGAAACGTTGTTGTGTGGTTAGCGAAAGTTGATAATCTATTTCAAACTCCAATTCCTTCTCGCTGTCATCTTTTTCTAATTTTAAAATCGGTGACATAATGAGTAAAACATACACATCCGCCAGTCCAAAGTCAACTAAACTGGCGGCTCAAGTTTGAAACCTGCATCCTTCAACCCACAAAGCAATGTTTTCACAGGCTTAAGTCCATCAGAGAGGATTGATATATAATCTTTACACAAAATTTAAAACTGTTAAGGGAGAGGACCATATAATGGTCGAAGGCTGTGGAAGGCTATATTAAAAGGGGGGGATGGTTTTCCAGAAAAAAGTGGAAGGCTATAACCCCCGTCGACTACCGTAATTTTTTAATTTTTTCAGATAATTTTAAAAGCCTTAAATGTCGTAATCTGAATTTTTTACCAACCCGAAAGGAAAGCCAAGCCACTTGTCTTTATCGATACCAAAAATTTTGTTTGCACCATTTTTTTAAGTATTTTTTCTATTTCCAGTCGACAATAAGACCGAGCCATGTAAAAAGCTGTCTCACCAAAATTGTCTTTAGCATTGATATTCACAGAGTGTGAAGCTAAAGTCTCAACTACATAACACATATCGTTCACTATTGTGTCTTCGAGTTCCCATGAGTATTTTTGAGTGATTTCCGCAGGTAGTCCTCTCCCCACAGCCGCAAAGTGGAGTGGGGTTCTTCCATGTTATCCGCAACATCAACTTTTGCACCACTATTGATTAATAATTCAACCATTCTGCGATCCCACATGCCCGCAGAAATATGCAATACTGTAATCGAATCTTGAGATGAATTGGGGTCTACACCGCGAGCAAGAAGTTTCCTCACTGTGAGTAAGTCGCCCTTTATGGCAGCATCGTAAATTTCACTCATTGTGTCTTAAGGTGAATTCTCTTGTCCGTTTCCCAGATAAGAAACAATAATTATTTATCAAACTTCACATCTCGTCTGCATAAGGTTGTTGCCGTTGTGGTAAGAGGTCTCATAAAATGTAAAAAAATCTTATATAAAATACAAATAAATAAGAATATGAATTTTCATCATAATTTACATGAGTAAAAGAACTAATCATTGATATCAGCCTTGAATGTTTCCTCTGAGAATTTTTAGTTCTTCATCTACTATATTTTTGAAATAATCCTGATCAATAAGTCCTTTCAGACTATCCATAAATTCGTCAACCTTTTTTTTATCAGAATCAACTTCGGAAAACAAAATTTCTTTTATACTATTGGGGAGACCCTTAAGAAGTGCCCTTGCGTATGTCTTTCTCACCGCTGAGACCCAATCACCCTTGTCGGTATTTTTTTTTGGAAAAGTTGTCTAATTCGAGTATGGCTTTAATGAATTTTCCCATTTGTTTTTCCAATGATCCGTTTGTTCAAATCCCTTGAACATTTCCAAAATCTTAATTTGTTCCTTGTTTAACATTTTTTTTAGAACCATTTTATACTACTACTACTATTATTATTAGTGAGGGTCAGTCGTGAGTTTGATAGAGTTCCCTTTTTTTACAATTACATTCATTAGATCATGGTGAAGTATTTTTAAGATATGTCAGTCCTATAATGTAATTAGGTTTGAAAATGGGGAACTAACCATGAGTGAAATCAAAGAAATTTTGGATAAACTATCTGAAGTTGAAAAATCACTTCAAGATCAGATTTCAGAATTAAAGAAATGTCAAGAAGTTGTTGAGGAAGTCTTTGTGACCACTTAATTTTATTATATTTAGAATATACCATTTTGAAACATGTACTTAGAAAGAAACAGTCAAATGAAAGGTTCACTAATTTTTTTACAAATTGATTTTTGGAAGAAGCTTATATAAAACATAACCTTATGAGCTTTTGAATTGTTTCCAGGTTTTGGATCGGTAATTGCTTAAAAAACAAACGCTGACAAACAATTTTTAATAAATAATTCAAGGTAGTTGGCTAACATGCTTAAAAATCGCTTAAAATTGTTGAATTTCGGAGAAAGTTTTTGTATATTTGGTTAAATTTTCCATCGCAAAAAGGTACTCTGAAATCCCATCACGCTAACCGCCGCTCGTTTTCATCTTTAAATGATTTGGGTCTCGCAGAATGAAAGCCTTTATTTCGATTCTTTTGTTGTCCGTTTTAAATTCCAACCCATCCATTAATGATTCCCCAAACCCAGATGAGCTAAAAATTGCTCGGGTCATGCGCAAGGCTGTGAAAAGTGCAGATTCGACTCTGCTCAAATCAACTTTGCTGAGTAATTGGCGAGAATATTTGAAAATCTCAACTATCGATTTAGATGTTGAGTTACAGCCTCTGGTGCTGATCAAGTTCGATGAAGACATGGCTTTCCGAAAACAGTTGAAAGCAATCATTGACTGGCAATGTAACTGGCTGCAAAAAGAAACCGAGCATTTTATTTATTATTATCGTTGGGATCAGCCGCCGCCGGAAATCGTTCTGGGAATACAGGAAATTCATTTTAAAGCAATTGCCAAACTTTTTAAAATTGAGATACCGGAGAAGATTCCTTTTCGTTACGATTTAACCGCCGAACGCAGCACGGTTTTCCGGTATCAGGATTTGCGTGGAGGGATTATTTCGCCGCAGCCTTTTGACCTGGAAAAATCAGCGCTGGCGATCTTTTATTTCATCAATTCTGAGCCGCCATCCATTCTTGAACCTTTGGTCCGCATTTACGGGAGTTACTTTCAAAATCCTTCCACTTCAGAAGCCTATTATGAGCATTGTTTAAAAGAAATCCAAAAAAATGAATATGTCTCCGCTATCATCCTTTATCAGCAGGACGACATTTCTAATTTTAGCAGCCGGGACTGGTTCTCCTCTTACGCTTTTGTCTACGGGCTTAATCAAAATTTTGGCCCCGAAAAACTTGCACAATTCCTATCGAATGTTAATTGTCAGAAACCTGCAACTGAATTTCAGAACGCTTTTCAAGAAACTTTTGGGATAAGCCTGCCGGAATTTGAAAGCCGGTATAATTAGAGCGTCAGGGTCGGTCGGGGCAAATTATATTGAGGCAAATGAGGCTTTAAGTGACAAGGACTTTGTTTACAGAGTAAAAATTTGCAGGAAAGAATCGAAAGAAAGTGTCTATTGGCTTAGGCTTATCCATGAAACCAATCCGGAAGAATTTAAGGGAAGAAACGAAAGCTCTTTTTATGGAAGCGAGTGAACTAACAAAGATATTCTCATCAATCGTGAGTGACAAGTCAAAGTCAAATCTGAATAGGAAATAGAACTTTGGGCTTTTAGAATTTGGAATTTGCCTTTTTTGTAATTTGAGCTATGGAAATACGTCCTAATCATTTCGTTGCGATAATTGGCGGCGCCATCGCAGGTTCTGAGGCGGCCTCACGGCTTGCCGACCGCGGTATTTACACCGTCGTATTCGAGCAAAATATCCGGCCCTATGGCAAGATTGAGGACGGGTTGCCGAAATGGCACGTGAAATTGCAGGATCAGGAGGAGAACAAAATCGATCAAAAGCTCTCCAAGCCGAACGTTCATTTTGTCCCTAACACGAAGCTTGGCCGCGACATAGATTTTGATGACCTGGTAAATAATTGGGGATTCAGTGCGATTTTGCTGGCAAACGGCGCCTGGAAAGATCGGCCCCTACCCGTTGATGGCGTCGATGAATTTATCGACAACGGACTGATTTATCAGAATCCCCTGGTTTGCTGGTTTAACCATTATCACGAGAGTGATTTCAACGGTCAAAAATATGATTTGCCCGATGACGCTATCATTGTTGGCGGCGGATTAGCTTCTTTGGATGTCGTCAAAATTCTCATGCTGGAAACGGTTTTAGATAAGCTGCAAGAAAGAGGGATTGAAGTTGATATTCTGGAACTTGAACATAAAGCGATTGCCGCTTTCCTGGAGGAACAAAACTTAACTTTACAAGACCTGGGATTGAAAGGGTGCACTCTCTACTACCGACGCCGTATTAAAGATATGCCCCTGGCACAAATGCCGCCAGACGCCACACCCGAACGTCAGGAAAAAGTCTACCAGGGCCGGGAGAAAATCCTGCATAATTTTCAAAATAAATTTTTGTTTAAATTCGAAGAATTAAGATTCCCTACCGGCATTATTTCTGAAAATGGCCGGCTGGCTGGTTTAAAGTTTTCGGAAACCGAGATGATTGACGGCAATCCTGTTATTAAAGAAAACACTGAATATGAAGTCAGGTCGCCGCTGGTTATTTCCTCTATCGGCAGTATTCCGGAACCGGTACCCGGAATCGATATGAACGGCGAATTATATGAAGTTGTCGATCGGGAAACGGGCCAGTTGAAACAATATGAAAATGTCTTCGGGTTAGGAAATGTCATCACCGGCAAGGGCAATATCAAAGTTTCCTTAACTCACGGAAAACAGGTAGCCGATCATGTGATGGATAATTTTCTCGCCTGGCGGGAGGAAG
>JADFPY010000199.1 GCA_022562085.1 candidate division KSB1 bacterium
TCGCGAAATGACCAGAATGAACAGGCAACTGCCAATTCCTATCGACAAACCCAGCGCATTGATCAGGGCATAGACTTTATGTTTGAGTAAATTTCTGAAGGCGATTTTGAGATAGTTTTTTATCATGAAGTTCTCCTAATTAGCTTTCAGCGGACAGCCGTTAGCTCTCAGATTTATTTTTTGTGCTGAGTGCTGAAACCTAACACCGATCCAACAACCGTGCCAGTACTGTTTTTTAATCACTTATAAGCAGTTTACAAACTTTCAAAAAGAAAAAGTATCCGCTGGCATTACACCGGGTGTGCGTTTGCGAACAATTATACCTACCGTATTTAAAAATTATGTTTGACTAAGATACCTGATATTGTAGTTTATTTTTTACAGAGCAATAAATAACTACATGAATTTATTTTTCTTACTTATTTCATCGGTTACGCTGTTTCTAGTAGTTGTTGCTGTCATTGAAATTACACTGGGCAAAAGGTCGATCAGATTTTTGAAAGACATTTCACCTGAACACGATTTTAAGGGAGATAAGGTTTCAATTGTCATCCCTGCGAGAAATGAAGAAAAAGAAATTGAGGTGGCTTTAAAGTCCGTACTGGCTCAGGGCTACAACGATTTTGAAGTCATCGTAATCGATGACCGTTCAACTGACCAAACAGCTGAAATACTCGAAGGCATTGCAAAAAGAAATCGAAAGCTTCAGGTCCATCACATCTCGATGCTTCCTGGTGGCTGGTTAGGAAAAAATCATGCTTTGCAACATGGCGCCAAACAGGCCGTGGGAAAACTGCTGCTTTTTGCAGATGCAGATATTGTTATGCATCCTTCGGCCATCAAACGAGCCGTTTATTATATGCAAAAAGATAATTTAGACCATAGGGTCGTCGGCCCACAACTTAAAATCTCAGGCAAAATGCTCAAAATAGCATTGCTGACTTTTTCAGTAAATTTTATGCTTTTTTTCCAACCTTGGAAAGCTAAGAATCCCACAAGCAAAAAATTTATCGGCGGTGGCGCTTTCAGCTTAATGCGGCGGGAGGCATATGAGGCGATCGGTACGATGCAGGCCCTACCGATGAGTGTCGCTGACGACCTCAAACTCGGTCAGCTCCTGAAACAAAACGGATTCAGGCAAGAGTTTTTGGCAGGCGGGGATATGATTTCTTTGGAATGGTAACCGACCTTAAAAGAAATGATTCATGGGCTCACAAAAAATACTTTTGCAGTCATAAATTTCAGTTTTTTAAAAGTCATTGGAATTAGTGTTGCTTTGGTTGTGCAATATTTAGGACCCCTTTTCGCAATTTTTGCTTTCACCGGCTTAATTCAAGTGCTCAACATTTTCATTATTTTGGGAGTATGAGTACTTTATTTAACTACTGCCAGTTTTATCGATTTTCCTCGTTGGTTGACTTTAGGATTTCCAATTGGAGTTATCATTAACATATATGTTATTTGGAAGTCGGCTTTGATCACTCTCAAAAACAAAGGAATCACTTGGCGGGATTCTCACTATGCACTGGATGAGCTTAAGAAATTCAAATCATGAATCGAGATAAAAGGGTGAACCTTGGTTCGTCTCTTACGTTTATTTATATTGAAAATGAAATAGTTAGAATATTTTGTTAGAGGTGGTAATAAATGAACACTTTGAAAACAACATTTTTAATGGCTTTACTGACGGTTCTTTTGGTATTTTTGGGGAATGCAATCGGCGGCCAGAGCGGCGCAATGATGGCCTTTATTTTAGCCGCTGGCATGAACTTTTTCAGCTACTGGTATTCTGATAAATTGGTTTTACGAACCTACCGTGCGCAGGAAGTCAGTGAGGCACAGGCGCCGCAATTATACACAATCGTCCGGCGTCTATCGCAGAGAGCCCATCTGCCCATGCCGAAAGTCTACATTATTCCAAACGACACTCCCAACGCATTTGCAACCGGCCGCGATCCCAACCACGCAGCAGTGGCAGTAACCGAAGGAATTATGCGAATGCTAAGCGAGGATGAGCTGGAAGGCGTGATCGCGCACGAGCTGGCGCATATAAAAAACCGGGACATTCTGATCAGTTCAGTTGCGGCAACTATCGCCGGGGCTATCAACATGCTTTATTATTTCGGCCTGTTTTTTGGCGGCAGCGACGACGATGACGGCAGCCCGATTGTTGGTTTGCTGATGATCATCATCGCACCGATTGCAGCAATGCTTATCCAAATGGCAATTTCACGTTCACGTGAGTTTGGCGCCGATCGAGTTGGCGCCGGGATTTGCGGTAAACCGATGTCCTTAGCATCTGCTTTGGAAAATTTAGAGCGAGGTGTCGAACGAATCCCGATGAACGCCACGCCAACTTCAGCGCATATGTTTATTGTTAACCCTCTTCGTGGTGGTGGAATCAGGTCTCTTTTTTCAACGCATCCTTCGACACAGGAAAGAGTCAGACGTCTTCGGGAAATGTCTATGTAAAAGCATTAAGACGTTTTCAAAAAAGGCCTCCAAAGTGATGGGTTCGAGTATTCTCCAACCCATCAAAACTAAGTCAAGACAAGACGAACCCGGCAGCACGACTCTCCACCTAAAATATCTCATCTTATTCCAAAAACCATTAAAATTTCAAACCTCAAATATGGTGCCTGAAATTCAGAGAAAAACCCTATTTTTATTAATTAAAAATAACAAAAGTGACATAATCCTAAAGAATTTAGGAAAATTGCAGAAATTTTATTAATAAATGAAAAAATCTTCTTGCTTTATTCATTCCAATTTCGGATATTGCCACCTATAGTTAATTGGACTTTCATACAAAATTGAGGAGAAAGGGCAGATGCCACAAAAAGACAAGGAATACGTTTTAAAAAGCGCCAAGGATAATAATGTCAAATTTATCCGCTTATGGTTTACAGACATTTTGGGGTTTCTAAAAAGTTTTGCAATCACAATCAAAGAGCTTGAGGTCACTTTGGACGAAGGAGCCGGGTTCGACGGTTCCTCCATTGAAGGATTTGTGCGGATCGACGAAAGCGATATGATGGCAATTCCGGATATGAATACCTGGGAGATTTTGCCCTGGCGGCATAGTGAGGAGAGTGCGGTCGCTCGAATATTCTGTGATATTCATACACCTGAAGGCGAGCCTTATGACGGCGATCCGCGCGGGGTGCTAAGACGAAACCTTAAAAGAGCGGAAGATTTAGGTTACAAATTTTACGTTGGTCCGGAACTGGAGTTTTTCTATTTCAAAAGTTCCGAAGGCACGCCCGAACCATTAGATAAAGGTGGTTATTTTGACCTCACACCTCTGGATCTTGCAAGTGATTTTCGAAAAAAAACAGTTGAAGCCCTGGATGCTTTGGGCATCGACGTCGAAACAAGTCACCATGAAGTCGGGCCGAGTCAGCACGAAATCGATCTGCGCTATACGGATGCACTCACCATGGCAGACAACGCAATGACCTATCGTTTGGTCGTAAAGGAGGTCGCCTTAAGAAATAATGTCTATGCCACGTTTATGCCAAAACCTTTGTACGGAGAAAATGGCAGCGGGATGCACGTACATATGTCGCTCTTTAAAGGAGACAGGAACGCATTTTATGATGCCAGCGACAAACACCACCTTTCCGATCTTGCAAAAAGGTACATAGCAGGTCTTATAAAACACGCTCCTGAATTTACCCTCATCACCAATCAATGGGTAAATTCATATAAACGCCTGGTACCCGGTTATGAGGCTCCTATTTACACAACCTGGGCCGTCCGCAACCGTTCGGATATGATTCGAATTCCCGCTTATAAATTAGGCAAAGAAAATGCAACGCGAATCGAACTTCGTTCACCGGACCCTGCCTGTAATCCGTATTTGGCTTTTAGCGCCATGTTAGCTGCCGGCCTGGAAGGCATCGAAAAAAACTATCCTATCATTGAGCCAGTCGAACGCAATGTGTATAATTTAAGTGAAGAAGAAAGAAAAGAACTCAATATAGATACTCTGCCTGGAGATCTTTATGAGGCCATTAAAATGATGGAACCGAGTCAGGTGATAAAAAAGGCTCTGGGCCACCACGTTTTTCATTCCCTATTGGAAAATAAGAAGTTGGAATGGGCCGATTACCGGACGCAGCTTTCAGACTGGGAGATGAAGAATTATTTTCCGATTTTGTAAAAGAAAAATGTGAAACCAAAATTCTATAAAATGAAAAAGCCCACGAGACTGAAAATCTCATGGGCTTTTATTATTTTGTAAGAATTTATTTAAGAGTTCACTAACGAAAACTGCACCGGAATCGATACCCAAACCCGGATACTTCTATCCCGCTGTTTAGCGGGTATCCATCTAACTTTTTTTAAGGCCACCATGGCTGATTCCTCAAAGCCCATATTGGCCGGCTTCGCTCTCAGGATTTCAGTTTTCTCGGCCTTGCCATCCAATCCTACCAAAACTTTTATAAATACGATGCCCTCGAGACCTGAAATATGCGCCATTCGCGGATACTTCAAGTGTTTTTGCAGTGCAGTCATGCCACCGACAATTTGCGGCGCCTCATCATAAGCGAGAAATATGGGGGGGCCATCCTCCTCGGGCGGTGCGGGCGGCGGCGGTATTTCAGATAAATCCAAATCCGTCGAAGCTATGGTCAAATCTTCCGGTATTGCGTCTTCTTCAGTAGGTATGGGCACACTGGGCCGAACCGGTGGAGGAGGCAAGCGAAATTGCTTGGTCTGCGGAATATCTGCAACTTCAATTGTCACGTCTACTTTGTCAAAGGTCTCAACATTCATATCGAATTGCTTTGCAACTTGACACATCAGAATCAGCGCAGCCATTGTTATGGCAAATGAGGCTTCAAGAACTTTGCGTTGTTTTATTTTAAGATTCGCCTCGGGCACTTTTTCAGTAACCAATTCTTGGTCTATAATTAAGTTAGAAAAGTACTTTCTGGTTAACGCATTAATCGCACTTTCTTTTTGTTCTCCAGAACTACTGAACGGCTTAAATTTGTGGTTTTGGTTTAAAAACATTGTATCCTGACTCCATTCTTTTTCAAAAAAAATATTTCTTATATCTCTAAACAAATACGGAGGTTTGATAAAAGGGTTGCAGGGGGGTTATACGGCGAAAATACGAACAACCCACTTTTGTAAGAATAAAGCCAATTTCAGAGTGAACCCCAAACCACTTGCGGGCAAATTAGGAGGCTGAAGTGATAGGATGAAGATTTGAAGATCAGATTCGCGAAAAGCTATTTACTTATCCAGCAACTCTCGTATTTTCTGACCTAGAGTTTCTTTGGAATAAGGTTTTTGAAGTAAGGCAATTAAGGCCTGGTTGAAATCCTGGGTAAGATTTGATACTTTAGATTCCGCATCATAACCAGTGACGAAAAGTACGGGCAGTTTTGGATTAATCGAGCTCATCTTTTTATAAATTTCGGGGCCACTCTCTTTGGGCATGACCACATCCATCAGGACTAAATCAACCGAATTCTTTTCTGGATTAAAAATTTCCATTGCTTCTTCACCATTCTTAGCCAGTAAGACCTTATATCCCAATCCGTTTACAATCCGAACAGCTACGTTTCTCACTATCTCTTCATCTTCAACAATTAGGATCGTCTCGCTTCCACCCTGCCAGGTATTTAACCTGTTTTTAACCTGACGCCTCTTTTCTTGTCTTTTCGTTGCTGCAGGCAAAAATATTTTAAAGGTTGTCCCTTTGTCAATGTCGCTTTCAATTTCTAAATGACCCTCATGTTGTTTTACGATTCCATACACCACGGCTAAACCTAAACCCGTACCCTTGTCTAATTCCTTGGTCGTAAAAAAGGGCTCAAAAATATGTGCCTGTGTTTCTTTATCCATGCCCAACCCGGTATCGGTTACAGTTAATTGCACATAAGCCTTACCAGGTTTCTTTCCATTTTGATGTTTAGCTAAATGATTTGGCTGAACAGAACGCGTTTTTATAAACAACCTACCCCCATCGGGCATTGCGTCACGAGCATTGGTAACCAGGTTCATGAGAATCTGATCTATTTGACCTTTGTCTGCAAAGACTGGTGGTAAACTTCGGGAAAATCTGGTTTTTAGTTCAATGTCTTCACCCAAAATCCGCTTCAGCATTTTTAGCAGATCCTCTACAACTTGATTGAGATTAAAGGACTGCTTTTTCAGAACCTGGCGGCGACTGAAGCTCAACAATTGATTTGTAAGGTCGCTCGCTTTTATTGCCGCTTTTTTGATTTCATCTAAATCATCGTATGGGTGATGATCGGGATCTAGATATTGCATTCCCAACTCGGCGTTTCCGACAATGGCGGTTAATATGTTGTTAAAATCGTGAGCCACACCACCTGCTAAGGTGCCAATTGTTTCCATCTTTTGTGATTGCAAAAGTTGCGCTTCTATTTGCTTGCGTTCAGTAATATCACGGAAGCTCCAGACCCGGCCGACGATCTTGTCTCCTATCCGCTGGGCTAATGAATAACGCTCAAAAATTCTACCGTCTTTAAAACTGAGGATATCAAAACTTTTAGCCTCAGGTTCGCTGTACAGTCTCCTCACTTGAGTTAGAAATTCCTCGGGATCCTTTAACTGATTAAGCACAAAAGCGATGACCTCATCATCGTCACGAGAGGCAATGATAGAATCCGGGATGTGCCACATCTCGAGAAACTTTTGATTAAAACTCACTATTTTTCCTTCTTCGTCCACCACCAGGATACCGTCGGCTGTTGATTCAAGAGTTGACTGCACTAGCGAAAGCGACTTTTGCAGTTCCTTTTCAGCAAGCTTGTTTTCGGTGATGTCTAAGCCGTAGCCCACTATTTGTATAACATCACCGTCCGGTCCCATGACCGGACTGGCTACTCGCAGGAAATGCCTCTCTTCACCGGAAGTTGTTTGAAGCGTCTCTTCATAACTGCTACTCTTCTTACTGGATATGACATTCTTAAACCACGTTTGTCTTTGACGGCCAATTTTGAGATCAAGACCGCGCTTTCGGCAATAGTCCAGGTCTGTTTTGCCAATCATCCATTTTCGCATCTTAGGGTCTTTAATACTGTGAGGATTAAGGTAATCGTAACGAAAATCTTTATCAAGGACACCCAGCTGAATAGGTAGATGCTCCAAAAGTTGCTCATAAAAACTTTTTAGGCCGGCAATCTGTTCTTCCGCGCGCTTGCGCTCAGTGATATCTACTGCCGTTCCCAAGACCGCCGGCTTTTGCTTAAACTCAGTGGCGCTCCAAGTGAAATCTACCCAACGTTCTTGACCCTGTTTCGTTTGTATCTTAACTTCGTAACGCGAGGATATCTTCCCTCCCTTTTGTCTCGCCAAACCGCGTTTCTTAATCAAATTTCGAAAATCCGGATGGATGACCTCCCAAAAGTTCATTTTCAGCAATTCTTCTTGAGTATATCCTGTAATATTTGAGGCCGCAGGATTTACATCCCGCATTCGATTTTTTTGAAAAATGAAAATAGCGGCAGATGTTGTTTCAGCGAGAACCCGGAATTTGGCCTCGCTTTCACGGAGAGCCTCTTCTCCTTGTTTTCGTTCCGTAATATCGCGAAGAGCAGTCACGCGCGCCTTTCGACTCTTATAGAGGCAATCTTTTCCCATTATTTCCAGGTTGAAAGTTGAGCCGTCTTTCCTGACTCCAATGACTTCATACGGTTTTTCGTGACTGGACTGAATATTTTTCATGATTATTTCCGCCGATTCAGGCGTGGTCATCTCAACCGGGGATAAGCCGATAACCTCATGCGAGTCATAACCAAACATATCGGCAAATGCTTGATTGGCCATAACCAGCTTTCCGCTTACTGAAATGATAATGCCCTCAAAAGCTGCTTCACTCAGGGTTCGATACCGCTCTTCACTCTCGAGCAGCGCCTGCTCAGTACGCTTACGCTCGGTAATGTCAACTGCAGTACCTAAAACAGCCGGATTTTGCTCAAAGGTAGTAACTCGCGCACTATAATCGACCCAGCGTTCTTCACCCCCCTTCATTTGTATTTTAATTTCATATCGGGACGGCACCTTCTCACCTTTCTGTCTTGCTATACCACGCTTTTTGACCAATTCTTGAAATTCCTGATGGATAACTTCCCAAAAATTCATTTTCAGCAATTCGTCTCGAGTGTATCCGGTTATTTTTGTGGCTGCGGGATTTACATACTTCACGCGGTTCATTTGATAAATG
>JADFPY010000200.1 GCA_022562085.1 candidate division KSB1 bacterium
TGATTCATAAACTTCTTTACCCTGAAGATCATTCATACAATTGGCAAGTTATCGGTTCATTGGCAGACCTGCAAAATGCGACCCTAAAGGATGTAAGGGATTTTTACCTGAAATGGTACAGCCCAAATAACGCGACTCTTGTGATCGCTGGAGATTTTGATGTCGCACAAACCAAAAAGTTGGTTGAGAAGTATTTTGGTGAAGTCAAATCACGTGCGAAGCAACCAGATCCCAAAGTGCGGCATATTTCATTATCAGATGTCAAGCGCGCATTTCACGAGGACAACTTTGCCAAATCACCGGAATTGACTATGGTTTTCCCAACCTGTGAAACTTACAGGAAAGACTCCTATGCACTTGACTTGCTCGGAGACCTTTTATCCGATGGCAAGAAAGCACCCTTGTATAAAGTACTTGTGGAGGAAATGAAACTCACGCCTTCAGTTTCCGCATTTCAGAATAGCATGGAAATGACCGGGGACTTTCGGATTCGGATTAGAACATTCCCCGATAAAAACTTGACAGAGGTCGAAAAAGCCATTTCCGAGTCTCTTGCGAAATTTGAGAAGGATGGATTCACCGACCAAGATTTGGACAGAATTAAAGCCAAAATTGAAACGAATTTTTACAACGGTATTTCCAGCATTTTGAATAAATCGTTTCAACTTGCCTTCTACAATGAATATGCAGGGACCCCCGGTTTTATCAACCAAGACTTGCAAAATTCTTTGGACGTTACCAAAGATGATATTTGGAGGGTCTACAAAAAATATATTAAAGAACAAAAATATGTATTGACCAGTTTTGTACCGAAAGGGAAGACCGATTTGGTAGCTGAAGGCTCTGAACGCTACCCGGTCGTTGAGGAAGCTATAGTGGCTAAAACAGATAAAGTTGCAACCCAATCCGATTTGGTTGTTAAGAAAATTCCTTCAAGTTTTGATCGCTCAATTGAACCTAAAAAAGGTCCTGCGCCGGGCCTGACTTTGCCCACAGTATGGCAAGATGAATTGACCAATAAGCTCAGAATTTATGGCATCGAACATAATGAACTGCCGCTGATTCAGTTTTCGATTACTTTAAAAGGCGGCCTTTTGCTGGATGATCCGAATAAAGTCGGCGTTGCAAACCTGATGACAGACATCATGATGGAGGGTACCAAAAATCGCACGCCGGTTGAACTGGAAGAAGCTATTGACAATCTTGGCGCGCGCATTAACATGTCCACTGCCCGCGAGTCGATCGTTATTCGGGCGAATATGTTGGCTTCCAAATTCGACGATGTCTACAAACTTGTGGAAGAAATCCTGCTCGAACCACGCTGGGACGAAAAAGAATTCGCTAGACTCAAGCGCCAGACGATTGAAACGATTAACCGCCAGCAGGTGCGCCCTTCCACAGTTGCAACGGATGTGTTCAACAAACTGATTTACGGCGAAAATCATATTTTATCGAATTCGACTCTTGGTACTCCGGAATCTGTTGAGAAGATTACAATTGAAGATTTGAAGAATTTTTACGCGAGTAATTTTTCACCGTCGATTTCACACGTGGTGATTGTCGGAAATATTTCCCAGAAAAAAGCAATCTCGGCCTTTAAATCTTTTGAAAAGAAATGGGGTGCAAAAGAGGTTAAATTCGCTAAGTATCCTGAGCCGCCTGCTGTAAGCAAGTCGCAACTTTATTTTGTAGACGTGCCGAAAGCAAAACAATCTGAAATTCGCATAGGTTATCTTTCTTTAGCCTTCACGGATGCGGACTACTATCCTGCCACAGTCATGAATTATAAGTTGGGTGGCAGCTTTAGCGGTTTCTTAAATCTTATTTTGCGCGAAGAGAAGGGATACACTTACGGCGCTCGTTCACGATTTAACGGCTCCTACCATCGCGGACCTTTTGTCGCCTCGTCAGCGGTTAAATCAAATACGACTTTTGAATCCATGGAAATTTTCAAGGATGAATTGACAAAATACAGACAAGGAATCTCGGCAGAGGATCTGGCCTTTACCAAAAATGCACTGATTAAATCCAATGCCCGTCGTTTTGAGACCTTGGGCGCTTTGATGAGTATGCTGGATAATATTGCCAAGTACAATTTGTCGACGAATTACATCAAAGAGCGCGAAAAAATTGTTCAGGATATGAGCCAGGAAACACACAAACAACTGGCGGAAAAATACATGGTTCCTGATAAGATGATTCATCTGGTAGTTGGCGACGCTGAAACGCAATTGGAAGCGTTAAAGGAATTGGGCTTGGGCGATCCGATTATGTTGGATAGGCGGGGCAATCCGGTTGAAAAAGAAGCGACGACGATGAAGTAATATTCAACATCTGGATTTCCCGAAATCTTATAAAGGATGTCATTTCGAAAAAGCGAAGCGATGTGAGAAATCTTGTTAATGCCATAACTCGTAACAAGATTTCTCGCTTTCGCTCGAAATGACATCAAGGGAAGGGGAAAATGTTAGCAACTAAAACTCAGAGGACCCTTTAATTCAAACACTTTGATACCTCGCCGCTTCCCATCCAAGCAGCGCCTTCTTACGTGCGGTCCCGCCGGCGTAACCGCCAAACTCACCGATTTTTCGAATGACTCTATGACATGGAATGATAAAGGGAATCGGATTGCTGCCCACAGCATTGGCGACAGCACGGACAGCTTTGGGTTTGCCAATATAAGCTGCAACGTCCTCATAAGACACGACTTGTCCAGCGGGAATTTTAAGCAAAGCCTCCCAAACCTTAATTTGGAAATTGGTTCCTTTCAAGAACAAATTGAAAGATTGGGGCTTGCTGCTGCCATTATATGAGATGGCAAACACCCTATTGGCCAGTTTTTTTGTTTCTGAAGCATTTTCGCAAAGTTCTCCTTTTGGCCAGCTTTTTTGGAGGTTTTGAATCTCTTGCTCCGGACCTTCTTTCTTGACGAAAGAAAGCCAGCAAATACCACGTGCGGTTGTTGCCAGCAAAATATCGCCAAAGGGAGTCGGATGAATTCCATATTCAATACGAAGTCCTTCACCCTGATCCTTGAACTCTCCGGGAGTTACTGCTTCGCAATTTACAAACAAATCGTGCAGCCGCCCGGGACTTGACAAGCCGGTTTCAAAACTCACATCTAAAACATTTCTTGATTCCTTTAACAGCCTTTTGGCGTACTCCTTGGTTAAATATTGTAAAAACCGCTTGGGACTTATGCCGACCCAACTACTGAAAAGACGCTGAAAATGGTATTCACTGACATAGACACTATCTGCGATTTCCTTTAAGGTGGGTTGGTGATGAAAATTCTTTTCCAGGAAAATAATGGCTTGCTCGATTCGCTGGTAATCCAAAGATAACTGATGAAATTTCTCAGACATTTTAGTGACCTCCTTTTTTGTTGAACGCAATATAGGAAATCATAGGGAAGTTTACCACCCGATTCTTGCTGTTTGTTTTTGGGCTTTTCAAACTTAAATTGCTCAAGGAAGTAGACTGTTTTTTTTGAAATAATTCTGTACTTTTTTCCAATGTCAGCGAAACAATCTCCAGGTTTGTTAGGTTTGAGATCGCTTCGGCAAAGCTTGTCCTGACCCGGCCGGATGCCCGGCAAGGACGGATATGATTTAGACTTTCGTTCCAGTCAGCAATTAACCTAAAATAGCCTTCAACTTCGCATGACCGGTCCTGCTAACTGGCAGACTTTGTCCGTTGGTCAAGATAATCTGGTAGGACTCCTTGCCAAACAGTTCGATCTGTTTAATGATTGAAATTCTCACAATGTAAGACCGATGCGTTCTGACAAATTCCTTTGGATCCAAATGGCTTTCGAAATACTTCATGGTTTTTTGTTTCAGGAAATCGCCGTCTTTTGAATGCAGCATCACATAATCATCCTGTGCTTCGAGCCAGTACAATTTTCTAACCGGGATGATCGATATTTTGGAACCGGTTTTAACCACAATCCGTTCGAGGTACTCAGCATTTTCGTCCTGGTGGTTTAAAATTCCAGTGACAATTTTATTGCGGGCTGGTTTGTCGTTTGTCAGCGTCAAAGCTCGGTTCATGGCTTCGTCAAATCGTTGGCGCGAGTAAGGTTTGAGCAGGTAATCGGCGGCGCTAACCTCGAAAGCCTTGAGTGCGTATTGATCGTAAGCCGTCGAAAAAACGATCACCGGTTTTTCGGTCAGAAGTTCGAGCATTTCAAATCCGGTTATTTTTGGCATTTGGATGTCCAGGAAAATGATGTCCGGTTGAAACTCCTGAATTGCTTTTATTCCTTCAAAGCCATTCTCGCACTCTGCTTTAATAGTTATATAGTCATACTCTTTTAAATAATTTTTGATGATCTCCCGTGCGGGGACTTCGTCATCGATGATAACGACATTGAGGGTTTTTGCCACGTTTACTTCTCCGCAATTGGAATAAACAGCTTAACTCTGAAAACATTGGATTCTTTTTCAACTTTCAGTAAGTTTCCTTTTGAGTAGATTTTTTCAAGTCGCTCCCTGATATTTTTTAAACCAATACCTTCGCCTTTTTGGATACTTGCCTCTGCATCAAACTCATTTTCCACCACCACTTTCAAATAATCACCATTTAAGGAGCAGGAAAATTTAATCCCCACTTTATCCAAACTTTCATAAACGCCGTGTTTGATGGCGTTCTCGAACAAAGGCTGCAGGATCATACTGGGCACCAGCACATCGAGACATTTGTCTTGAATCTCTTCGACGTATTCAATTTTGTCGCCAAAACGCACTTTCTCGATATCGAGATACAATTTAGTGGAATCAATCTCTTCTTTCAGTTTACTCTTTTGCTTCTCATTTTTTGAAAGAGTAAACCGTAAATAGTCGCTTAGTTTGATGGTCATTGCACCCGCTTTTTGGGGATCGCTCATGGTGAGTGAATTGATGGAGTTTAAACTATTGAAAATAAAATGCGGGTTGATTTGAAATTTCAGAGATTTTAATTCGGCCTCCTTGACAAGCGTTTTCAGCTCAGCTTCCTTAATCAACTGTTCTTTGAAATTCACGGAATAGATATAAACATAGTAAAATGAGACACTGAGGAAATAAAATAAAACCCCGATGACAATTCGCCAAACTAAGGAACCGCGTAGAAAGAATCGGTAATTTTCTTCAACAGGAAAAATGTTCATCAGCAAAGCATAGGAAAGACCCAACCAAATTAGAGATGAGAATGCGGCTGCGGCTCCATGGTTTTCAATTAGTTTGAGAATTTTTAGGTTTTCGGTTGAAATAGATTTGCACATGTACCAAAAGTTTAGGGCCAGCGCTGCATAAAGTAAATTAAAAACCAGGCTGTCGATAAATGCCCACAGCAAATCAACGCTTTGACTGAACCTGAGAAAGAGAACATGAATAATCGAGATAACAATCCAGGCTGAAATGTAAAAGGTTAGATTTTTTTGTCTTAGTATTGGGTGTTTCATGAATTTATCCTAAAAAGAAGTGTTTGAGTATTCCGGTGTTAAAAGTGTTCACGGTTTTGACTTAAACACTCTAAAACTTTAAGACCTAAACACTTTTTCATGCATCTTTCAGTTCCAAACCGCCGAACATGACAAAACCTTTTATAACCAAAGTCCGGCCTTTTGTCTTTTCTTCAGCGGGTATACTATGTCTCCCGTCTTCAAAGCCGCCGAAAATGGGTACGCCTTTGATCTGCACATTCCAGTCTTCCGGGATGCGGATTTCAGCGCCGCCAAACATTGCAAAAACGTCCAGCACATTTTCACCTTCTGCAAGCTTCGCCTGGCCAAAATCGAGCTTTGCTCCGCCAAACAGAGCGGTAATGTTTCCACCTTCGAAATGATCCGAAGTGATTGTTTTACTGTTGCCGCCGAAAATAGCGACGATATCGATCCGGTTTTCCGAGTGTTTGCTGCCATCACTTTCAGACCGGTTTTTATGTTTAAAAATTATTGAAACCCCGATCAAAATAAGGATGAGCGGCCAGAATTGCCAGATATCATCCCAGTACAGAATGTTGAGGTTTAATAGAAGAAAAAGCAGACCGATGCCAATCAAGACAGAAGCCGAGGATTTATCCTGAAAATTCGAGCCCGTGAGTTTCATGAGGCCGACGGCAATTAGAATGACGGGCCAAAATTTCTTAAAAGCGAGGATGTCTAAAACATCCAAATTGTCTAATAAAAAAAGAATGCCGACAGCAATCAAAATCACGGCAAGCCAAAAATTTGGACCGCGTTTATGTACTCTGGTTTCAGAACTGTTTTCCATTTTAATCTCCTAACTTTTAATAACTGAGTTCTTTCATGAAAAAATTGATGTGATTAAAATACCAAGCCATTTTTTTATGGTGCCGTTTAATCCGGGGAATGCATTTTCTATTTCTTCAATAATAATGACTTCATTTTCAACGAAAAAATAAGCGACGCTAACGAGAAGCAACAAAGTTGCCAAAGCCAAGAACAAATTTTGCCCCGTGATAGTTTTGTTTCTTCCCATTTTAATACCGTTGGATTAAAAGCGTTTTGCGTTTCAGTTAAGCGAAGATACGCCACCGCTTTAAAAAAGAATATCCAAAATCGGTGAAAGGAAGAAAACTATCGGTGAATGTCCGAAATTCTTATTGTTAGTGTAGGTTTTAAAATAAAACCCCTAAGTAGAAAAGGCAACCTTTTTGTAATTGCATCTTTGTGCGCCAGTCTTTACTTTAGGCGCTTAAAGAATAAGTTTCTTGCAAAAGCAAAAACATTATCACGCAAAGGCGCGAAGGCGCAAAGATGACGCCGAGAAGAATAAAAAAAGAAATGTTTCTTCCAAACTATAAACAATTCTGGATGCCATCTTTTAGTACAGGTACATTGAAATTAAGAAGAAAGATATGCAGAAAAAAACACTTTGCGTATCCTTCGCGTCTCTGCCCCGATGCGTCGGGGTGCGCTTCTATCTCCGTCCTTTTGGTTCCGACTTTGTCGAGGGTTAGATTTACTTCAAATAAAAATGTCTTCTGCACTAATCTTAAAAGGGTAAATCATGAAAAGTAAAACGTTTATTTTTCTAACGTGTTTTTTTCTGTTTACAAGTTTAAAAGCTCAATCAAATATGCCCGCAATTCTGTCAATGCGCGCGAGGGCAGTGGTCGTTGATAATTGGCTGAAAATTCGTTTAGAGACAGTTGTTCCTGGCTTAATGCGCCGCGAGAAAATCGATATGTGGCTGATCATCACCCGCGAATATAACGAAGACCCGGTGATCGAAACCATGCTGCCGGCAAAATGGTTGAGGGCGCGGCGAAGGACTATTTTGGTACTCTTCGATAAAGGTCCACAAGAAGGGATGGAACGTCTGGCGGTCGCAAGATACGATATTGGCGAGTTTTTTCAAAAGGCCTGGGACAAAGAAAAGCAGCCGGATCAGTGGCAGCGGCTTGTGGAGATCATCGAAGAAAGAAACCCCAAACGAATTGCTCTGAACTATTCCACAGATTTCGGCCTTGCCGACGGAATTGCTCACACAGGATTCGAATCGCTAAATGCAAAACTACCAAAAAAGTATGTGGATCGAATTGTTTCAGGAGAAAGATTAGCTATCGGCTGGCTGGAAACCCGGATCCCGGAGGAGATTGAAGTTTATCCGTCAATCTGCAGGATGGCACATCGAATTATCGCGGAAGGGCTTTCGGACAAAGTCATTCAACCGGGAATCACGACAACAGAGGATGTAGAGTGGTGGTATCGTGAACGAATTCGGGAGCTGAAACTCGTGACCTGGTTTCACCCCTCAGTTTCGGTGCAGCGGGCAGAAGAGCCGGAGAGGTCCGGGTCGTTTGCTTCAAAACCGAAAGCCAAAACCATCCGGCGCGGTGATCTGATTCATGTAGATTTTGGCATTACTTATTTAGGATTAAATACAGATACTCAGGAACATGCTTATGTTTTGAAGGCCGCGGAAACAGACGCCCCGGAGGGATTGAAAAAAGCGCTGGCCACCGGGAATCGACTCCAGGACATTCTTAATTCAAATTTTAAAGCAGGCCGCACCGGCAACGAAATCTTAAAGCGATCCTTAAAACAGGCAAAATCCGAGGGGATCGTTCCGAGTATTTACACCCATCCGATTGGCTTTCACGGCCACGGAGCCGGACCCACCATTGGACTCTGGGATCAGCAGGGCGGGGTGTCCGGAAAAGGCGACTACGAGCTGTTTTATAACACAGCACATTCGA
>JADFPY010000201.1 GCA_022562085.1 candidate division KSB1 bacterium
CTGATCATCGCTGTGGTAAATTCTTCAGTATTGGGATTTGCAAGTGCAGCAACTCGATTGTTCAAGACTTGGGTATGAGAATAAATATCTGTAGCCAAAACCGCCTTTCCAGATTTAAGATATGAGTAAATTTTCATAGGCGTATTCTCACCTCTAATTCTAGGAGAAACCAAGATATCGGCCTGTTTTAAGTACCCGGCTAACTGATCAATCGGTTTTTGCCCAGCAAAATGAACCCTGCTTGCAATTCTCAGATGGCGACATTTGTTTTGATATTTTTTAATGTCCGCATCCATTCCGCCAAGAATTATTAAATCGACAGAATGGCGCTTTTCTAAAACTTTCTGAAAACTTTCCAGCAAAAGATCGATGCCTTGATAGATTTCTAGATTTCCAATGTACAGCAAGGTCAAGCCTTGAATGCTAAATTCTTTTTTAAAATTCAAACAGTGATTGTTACGACTTTCATCCAATAGAGGTATGTCATGCAGGACAACAATTTTTTTATTCGGGTCATACTCTTTTACAGTTTTAGCAAGTGCATCACAAACTGGCACTACAGCGTGCGACTGTCTTACAGCAATTCTTTCGGCATGAGCAAATATCCTTGAGAAAAGGGCAAGATATGAGAATTTTTCAACCATTTGCTGTGCAATTGAAGAGTCCATGTCATAAATGTAAGGAATTCGAAATATTTTCTTAACAGTTAAGGCCATAAATACCGACTCTTCTACTGCATGAACAATGTCATAGCGTCTTTTAAATAACATTGAAAACACTTGTAAAAACATAAAAATATCGCATATCAATTTTTTCCCTGAGAAACCGGGTCGAACATCCTTCACAAAAAATAGGTTTGGGATTCTAAAAATATTAACGTTTTCATAAGAAACATTTCTGCCTTCATGATATGTCAAAACGTCGACTTCTTCCCCACGTTCAGACAATGCTTGCAGCATCAAATTTACGGCAATGGGTGTGCCCCGATCCTGATAAAATGGATGGGGCGCTAGAAATAGAATTCTCATTTCAACCTGTGCTTCGTACCATTTTCAAGATAACCGGAGAGCCAAATAAAGACGTGAGTCCGACACCCCTAAAAACTCCTTCTGTAAAAGAAGAAAGAAATGGCATTCTTAAAGCGCGATGCAGTACCATCGGCAAGAAAAACTCGGCATATCGACTGGCTCTCACAAACCCACTCTGTTTAAACGCCTTCAATAACTCGTCTTCATAAAAGGATCGATAATAACGTGTGTTCCCTTCAATTCTCTTTTTCAATTTAAAAAACAGCGGTGTTAGATAATTGATGCTTCTTAATGTTGGATAATCGACGATAACTGCTTTTCGAGCCACTCTGGTTAATTCCGCTATCAGCTTAGGCCACTGCTCTACGTGCGGGACCAATCGAAAACTCACGACAACATCGAATGACTCGTTTTCAAATGGCAGGTCCAAGAGATTTCCGACTTCAAATCTGCAGCTATGCTCTTTTAGATATTCGTTTATCCGATTCTGACACGTTTCATCACTTCCAATTACGGTGACATTGTACCCATGATTTAACAATGGCCCGGTAAGTTGTCCGTGACCTCCACCGACATCCAGTACTGTTGCGTTGGGCCATTCTGAGATCATATTCAGTGTGGCCTTTTCCTGAACACGCAAGAACCACTCTCCGACCTTACCGCTGAACCGACTTGCATAATCTTCGGATGATGTTTCAATATCAGGCGTCTCTTGAAGTGAGTTTATCGCCTGGTCGCCAACTCTTTCTTTCTTGATGCTTTCTATTTCCTTCATCATCAAGTTATCTTACACTCCTGTTTCCACATAACTAGGATTTATTAATCTTCGCTTTTATCATTAGCAAATAGCCCGAACGAAAAAAGATTAAGGCATCGAGTTTGGCAAAGAGCCAAACAAAAGGATAAATAAATGAATAAATTAGAAAAACTTTGTTATATTTCTTCATCTCAGCTTCGGTAACCAGTACGCCCTTGGTTGTCCCATTTGAGGTGGCCTGCTCAGAATTCCCTTGTAACAGGCCATACCCGAAAGTAATGAGTGTATCGATCAGCTCAGAAAAGAAACGGGAATAGGATTTGTGGGAGATTATTGTAAATTTTCCCTCAAGCAGCTTGGAGAGCTGACCAACTGTATAACCGGGGCGGAGATGTCCATGCTTCTCATCGGTTTGACCTAGCAGATATCGAAGTCTCCGCAAATAATTCAATTTGAGGTGAGGAACATTTATAATCAGCTCGCCATCCGGCTTCATGATTCGAAAAAGCTCGGAAATAAATTCGCCATCGTTTGGTATATGCTCAAGAAAATCGACAATAACAATTCTGTCAAACTCATCATCCTCAAAGGGCGTTCTACCGCCGTCAATTTTAAAAACGTCACGGTCTACCAGGTTTCGTATTGAGTTTACGGCAGTGTCGTCCAGATCCGCACTCGCCCATTTCCCGCCTCGCTCACGAAGCATAAGACTGATGACGCCATTATCGGAGCCAACATCCAAACACGTAAGGCCTTCCGTATCGCTTAGGAAAGAGCGAATCTCCTTCCACTTACGTTGTTTATGAACTGACCTCCTAAAGAGTTTTACTGGCCAATCTTTATTGCTCATTGCAAGTATAAACCGCTTGTGTTTCTTGTATCTCTTCTTCGATTTTATGACGATCCCAACCGAGCTCCTGTGCCATTAAAGATGCGCATTCATTTAAACTGTCTAAGCCCGGGTTTCCCGCGGTACCGAGCTCAGTGCGACGAAAAACCACATCAGATAACTTCAGCGCCATTTCTTCCTTAACGGCGTGAATGACTTCCGCCTTCAAAACAGTTGTGGAATCAGATATTGTTTGACCAAGAGCAGGCTGTTGATCTACATATTTTAGTACTTCAACATACTTAGAGCCATAGGTGTAAATAAGATGCTCAACCACTTCTGGCGGCAAGCGTTTTGAAGAAGCCATTTTTTCTTGTTCAAGGAATTCCCGAAAATTGTTGATCTCGCCGCCATAAATGGGCACCGTTCTCGACAATGCCTTTGGTGGAGTTTGACCCAAATTACGAAAAACTTGATTGATTGTTTTTTCGGCAACGTCGCGTGCAGTCGTATATTTCACACTACGTATAGAGATGAGCCCCTCCAGTCCGTCTATCTTCTTATGGTCATAAATGCGATAGTGCTTTGCCAGGCTCAAGCTACCGTTTGTGGCACTTTTGTCCGCGATTGGAACCAGGCCAACATGGTGAAAATAAACATCTTCCCTCTTAAGATTCGCATTAGGATAAAAACTATTGATCTTGGCGATCAACTTTGTAATATCCTGTTCTGTAATGCTTAATTTATCGGGAGAATCTTGAAAATATTGATACTCAGTACCAACTATAGAATATTCGCGCCAAGGAGCAATGAAATAAAAGCGAGCTTGGTCTAGAAACTCTGGCTCATCTTTATCTTTGCGTACATTAGAAACGCCAAAAGCATAGTCGGCGATGATTCGCCGCGTGACGAGGTTGACCGCCTTTGCAAATTTGGGGCTTTCGCCATTCGAGCGACCCACTAGACTGCGGATCTGATGCTGCCAGGGACCTCCAGCGTTGATCGTCATTTTCGATTTTATATCAAATTCATCGCCGGTCAAGACGTCTCTAACTCGAACACCATACACGGCCTTGCCATCCTTCAGAAATTCAATCACCTCGGTATAATTGGCAACCCGAGCCCCTTTGTCAATGGCGGACAACAAGAACGAAAGTACCAGTCTTTCAGTATTATAGGCTAGCGCGTCGTACCAAAGGGCAGCGCCAGTGAGATCCTTTGTTTCAACTCCGGGAAGCACCTTAAGGCATTCCTCTTTAGAAAGCACGCGTCCCTTGGGTATATCTTTACTCGGATCGCTCAATCGATTTCGGTCGAAGCCGATTAAATCGTTCAAAAAAAGTGCGCAAGCCATCATCTCCCTGCCCTTGAATAAGTGCCCATAAACAGGTACCAGAACGGGAAGCAGATGAACCAAATGGGGGGCAATCCTCATGAGTATCTTTCTCTCCCGGATGGATTCTCTCATTCTTTTCAGATCGACCTGCTGCAAATATCTGAAGCCCCCATGAATTATCTTCAGACTGTTTGAAGAAGTACCAGCACCGAAGTCTTGCTTCTCAACCAGCACAGTTGACAATCCTCGTAAGACAGCATCCCATGCCACACAAGCTCCATAAATTCCACCACCAATGACCACTAAGTCATAGGTATCTGATGCTATTTTTGTTAAATTTCTTTGCATTTGGAAGATGTCAACAATTCTCGAAAAATCTACCGTTAGTTTGCAATTATGGTGCCACGTAACCAGATTTTTGCAACCTACTGTTTTTACAACAGGTTATTGTGTATTTAGGCAGGGCTGAAGCGGATGAATATTAGCAGAATCATGTACCATTGTGGAACGATGTAACTGACGAGCACAAACTCCCCTTCTTGATCAAGCGAATTTTCCTATCAGATTCAACTTGGCCGTCCAATACTTGTTTAACCGAAGCCCTTTTCCTTCATTTTTATAGGGTCGTATATGTTCCTCAAATCAACAATAATGGCCGTCTTCATGAGTTGCATAATCTTATTTAAATCCAAACTCCGAAATTGATTTCATTCAGTTATGAAAATCAGTGCATCGCAATTTGTGGCGACTCCGTAAGTATCTTCGCAATAGATTAATTAGGGTAAAAAAAAATTGCATTTTCCATTGCCAGGGGATCGAAGGCTTTCACCGTAACTCCCTCACTAACCAGAGTCTGTATGATGCTAAACGAAGGGCTTTTCGCAATCGTCCGTGTTTGACTTAAAGGATAACCCCCCAGTTTTGTTTTTCAGACTGCTTACTGCCTGTTTGATTTTTTGAATCATCACGTCGCGCTGTTGTTCGTTAACATTGACAACATATCTAAGAATTTGAAAGTTGACGTCGTGTTGTTCTCCGGCATGAAGTAAAGTACCATTTGGTGCGATTCATTAGAAGCAATGGTCTTCTTGACATCATTGGAGAAAAATTTCGAATCCCACCTGAGGCATTTATGAGTATGCCATCGCCAAAATAGAAGTCAAAGAACAAAAACTAAAACTCTATCTCGATAAAGTTAGGTATATTTTTGAAGAACTGGCTAACTGGCTTTCGCATACTCTTCAACCTCATGTTTTCTCATGGTATCAATTGTCATCTTAAGGCCCTGGTCAAAATCGAACTTTGGATCATAGCCTAAGAATTGTCTGGCCTTTCCAATGTTTGCCAGTGAATGTTTTACGTCGCCGGCTCTTGGTTCCGAATAAACGGGTTTAATAGTCGTTCCTAAAATACCATTGATTTTTTCAACCAGATCATTGAGCGTTATTCTTTTACCGTAGGCAATGTTAAAAACTTCGCCCGCCAACTCTTCGTGTCCCACTTCACAGGCCTGTAAGTTGGCCTCAACGACATTTTGAACGTATGTAAAATCGCGCGACTGTTCGCCATCACCGTAAATGACCGGGGCTTTGCTTGTCATCATTATGCTGATAAACTTCGGAATCACAGCCGAGTATTGAGAAGTTGGATCCTGACGCGGTCCAAACACATTAAAATACCTGACCGAAACGGTTTCCAGGTTATATAATTTGTAGAATACCTGACAATATTTCTCAGCCGCCAATTTAGAAACAGCATACGGAGAAAGGGGGTTCGGAAGCATATCCTCGGTTTTTGGCAGTTGCGCCAAATCACCATAACAAGAAGAAGAGGAAGCATAAACGATCCTGCGGACTTTGGTCTCCTTTGCGGCATTTAAGATATTCAAAGTTCCAACCACATTGACTTCATTCGAAGTTATTGGATCTCTAACCGACCGTGGAACGGATGGAAGTGCCCCTTGATGCAGGATATAATCAACACCTTCCACAGCTTCCCTTACGATATGATAAGAACGGAGATCGCCCTCAAATACTTCTAAATTTGAGTTTCCGTTGTTTTTTTTACCATTAGAATTTTTAAGCTTGGAAGCTTTGTTAATCAGGAACTCAACAGTTTCTCTTTTACCAGTTGAAAAATTGTCCAAAATCCGTACTTTTTGCTTTCGACGCAGTAATTCTTCAACGATGTTTGAACCAATGAAGCCTGCTCCGCCGGTAACTAAATAATGTGCCATATTTTAACACTCTCCTTTTGATACCATATTATAGTTTCTGTAATTTCTTAACTCATGGATTAACGAATAAAGGTAACAGGCAAAAATATTAAAGCCGAACATCAATAAAATCAAGAATGACAACGCCAAAGCTTTTTCCGTTGCAATTCCTTTCATTGAAAAAAGATGCCATAAGGATAGCAAAGGTGTCTAACCTTTTTGCCGTGCAGTTTTTTTTGAATTAAGTCTTTTGCCTTGCGCAAATTCTCAAACATATCGAGTTTTGTTCCTCAGGAGATTGAAAACTATTCAAATTATCACTTGAGTTTTTTCGAAAATTTTCACCCAAATCGCCTAGCTCTTGCCGCCAAGATGTCCTTTCGAAAAACTTTTCCCCGCCATGCTCAGAGACGTGGTCAATGCAAAGTTCAGTTAACCTGACATTATGCAAAAGCCGTGGTTTTGCCGCCATTAATGAGTCATTTTCATAAATGGGCATCCCATAAAATTCTTGAATATCATTATCTTGAATTTGGTTTTCATAATCTTTCGGAAGTATCAGATTAAAATTATTTTTTGGCTGGATGGGGTTAACAAAATCGACAATCTTCTCATCTGTGTAAATTTTGTGATGATAAAGTGTATGACATTGAAAATCGAGGACCCTGCTTTCATGCAGTTTTGTCGTTTCTTCCCAGGTCAGTAAGGGAAAGAAGTCCGCATCCCGGTCCTTAAGATCCTCCAGCCGGCATCTACCCTGCCAGAAGTCCTCCAAATTCAATAAATATTTGTCAGATTCTTTCATATAACCCGGAATGAGAAAAACCGTTGCTTTAAAACCGTACTTCTTAAGCAAGGGATAAGCATAAACCCAAACGCTGCTCTTGCCGTCGTCAATGGTTAACAGAACTGTTTTTTCCGAAACCGCAATTTGTTGTATAATTATTTCATAGAATTCATCACAGGTAATTGTTCGATAGCCATTTTCCGACAAAAACCTCAATTGTTCCTTAAAAATTTTGGGGTTAATTGAATGAAACATGAAGACGGGTATGTGATTTTTTAATGTGGTAGGAGACGAGGATGTTACGAAATCAGGATAGCCGTCATTTCGAAAAGAACGTAACTCAAGACTTATTTCATGGCGGTTTTTCCGAAGTTTTTCGATCATGTTATAACCGAGGATTCTTCGACAGTCACCGGTTGCTTTTTAAGCGCAAGACCTTTTAAAGCTACTATCACACCTCCTGGTAAAACAGAAATGACAACCATTAATGAAACCAAAGCAGGAATAGCAAAAGCGATCGTTCCCAGAACACCTACTTTGGTGAAGAAATAAACAAAGCTGCTTTCGCGCAGGCCAATTCCCGCAAGTGAGATTGGCAGCATGACAAAAAACATAACGATGGGTGTAAAAATCATAAAATATTGAAACGGAATATTCGCGTTTACCGCCAGCGATGCTAAATAATAAACTACAATTCTCAAGGTCTGCATCGCAACCGACAGCAAAAAAACTTTGACCAATTTAGATTTATGAAGTTTGTATTCATTAATCGACTCGCGCAATTCTCCTAATTTTTGTAGAATTTTGTATTTCTTTATCTTGCTCTCCAATTGCTGCAATATTCTTGTTGTATTCATTTATTAAATTATTTTGTATAATATATTCAGATGCTATTGCATATTAATAGCCTCTGTCATGTTGGCTTATTGATCCCATCATATTACCAAAACTTTTAATCGCCGCATTGAGATAAAGCAAGTTTCCATTATGCGTATATAATTTCGATAATGCAAAAATTATGATTCCATTTTCTTGGGCTGCTTTGTCTGTTAAGATTAATTCATCTTCTGCATACAAATCAATATCTTTACTGTTTCTTTCAAAAAAACCGCCAGAATATGCGTCATATAGAGAATTAATAGAATAATCTGCTATTTTTTCTGCTGCTTCTTTTATTGAGTTAGCTATATCTAACTTATTTTTGTCTGTTACTATTAGGATAGTTTCAGTTTCTTTTA
>JADFPY010000202.1 GCA_022562085.1 candidate division KSB1 bacterium
AAGGGTGTCAGCAGATTCTTGCATACATTAAACGAGTCCAACAGCGGGTTAATCCAAAACTGAAACTATTGGGAATCGTCATCAATCGCTTCAATACCAGACGGGGAATGGAGAATCTCTATCATAAAATCCTATACCAGACCTTCAACAGCCGCATGTTCCAAACGGTGTTCCGGGATAACGTTCCTTATGTAGAAGCCGTTACCGCAAAACTGCCAATCACACGATACCAACCCAAATCCGTGCAGGCTGATGTCTGTCGTAAATTTACCCAAGAGGTGATAAACCGTGTCCAGGAATAAATTTGAACAATTAATCTCAGACAATTTGAGCAATTTCGACGAGGACAAGACCTCTGAAATTGACCCGCACATCGCATCAAGAACTGGGGGCACGAAGCGCATGAAAAGCGCCAAATGGATTGCCATTGCTAAGATTTGTGCCGACCCGACCCAGCCGCGTAAGAACTTCAATGAATCCTCAATTGCAGAACTGGCGCAATCGATACAGGAGTATGGCGTACGCCAACCTATTGTGGTCGAATATATTGCAGACAAAGACAAATTTAGAATTGTGAGCGGTGAACGCCGTTATCGAGCTGCCAAGATAGTGGGACTGAATGAAATGCCATGCATTGTCCAGGAGAAAGCGAATCAATCATTGCGATTTGCCCAGCAGATGATAGATTAATGCACTTTGCCTTTTCTAAAAAAGAATACTCTCAAAACTTGATCTTCCAGCTTATTTGAGTTATCTTGAGAAGGGCTAAACTCGCAACGTGTGTACTTTTTTTATTTTCCTCAGAAAAGATCAAAACTGAAATGCTTATGTCTGGATTCTAAGATGACCCCATAGAGTAGTTGCAACAGGTAATTGCACATAGGCACGTTTTGGCACGGCTCATTCAACTAGGGAGGAAGTGCTTATAATTTTAGCGGCATTAATCTTACTGGTGTCAGAATACATAAAGCATTTGCTGAAGGATTAAGTATTCAGAACTCAGTTACATTTTTCTGGCAGTTACCACGATAAATTGTGACTTCAATTTATCATACAATGGCCACCTTGGGGTGCGATTAAACCTTAGCCGTCAAAATAAAGAATAACTGAATGAAGGGGATATTTTGATGAATTCAATTTATGCTGGTCCCTGGTGTGGAGCTGTTCATGAAGATCAAGTTACACTCAAAGCCTCTATTGTGAA
Organism: candidate division KSB1 bacterium; assembly: GCA_022562085.1. Classification (NCBI taxonomy): domain Bacteria; kingdom Pseudomonadati; species Candidatus Zhuqueibacterota bacterium. Next base: position 1,205 of record JADFPY010000202.1, read on the forward strand.
ATCAGCCAGTCAGGTACGATTGATTTTTAGCAAAGAGAAAGCGTTAACAAATAAAACTGAAGTTCAGCCACAGAGCTTAAGTGAGGTTCAGGATTATCAATTTAAGATAGCAAACTTTCACCTCCAGGCATTGGAAGCAAATACTCGTTACTACTACTCTCTCGAAGTCAATGGCACCAAAAAGCAAGGTACATTTAAGACATTTCCCCAAAAAGGGAATCAAGCAAATTTCAGATTTGCTTTTTCCTCCTGCTCAAATAAATACCCTGAAGATAAATCATTGCCAATAGTGTATGAGAAAATAATAGAAAATGAATTTGAGAACGCAAATGATGATGAAAATATATTTTTCTTTTGCCACGTGGGTGATCTTCATTATGGCGACTTAAAGAAAGACCCAGTTCACGAAAGATTAAAAATGCTCGACCGGACGGTGAGAAGAACTGGTTTCGGGGAGCTTTTTCAAAAGCTGCCGGTGGTCTACATTTGGGATGATCACGATTTCCTGGGAAATAACTCTGGAGGAGGAAATAAAAGCAAAAGAAAATATGCAAATTACGCCTTGGAGGCCTATGACCTTTACGTCCCACATTATGACTTTGGTGGGAAGGGAATCTATCAGGAGTTTACAATTGGCAAAGTTCACTTTATCATCACTGACTTGAGATACAATCAAAAGACCAAGAAGCCCTATGAATTTTGGAAACAAAGAAAGTTGCTTGGAAAAGAGCAGACAAAGTGGCTAATGAGTAAACTTATCGAGGGCAAGTCTCAAGATTTGATGGTTTGGGTTAACACCATACCGTGGATCGGTGGCAATATTATTGAGAAATTAGGTGGGAATACATGGGGCGCTTTTTCTGACGAGCGCAAGAACCTTGCAAGGTTTATAAAGAAAGAAAATATTAGCAACCTTTGTATGGTCAGTGGTGATGCTCACATGGTGGCTATTGATGACGGAAGTCATAGTGGCTATGCCGAGAAAAGCAAAGGCGGTTTTCCAGTTTTTCACGCAGCTTCGCTCGACAGCAGCATTAGTACCAAGGGAGGTCCGTATAGCATCGGCAAAGCTAATGGGACAAGAGGCGGTGGCATTGGCGGAAGAGGACAATATGGCATTATCGAAATTACCTATAAAAATGGCAAGCTGCACGTCCACTGGGAGGGCAAACGAGTAAAAGCCAACGGAGATGTTGAGACATTAATTGCTCATGATTTTGAGTCGCCGAACACCTATAAAGATTTTTGAGATAATTGCACTATTCTACAGTGTTGTACCCGGTGGCTGGGGCCGCCCTTTTATCTGCTCTCAAAAGAATACTCTCAAAACTTGATCTGTCAGCTTACTTGCGTTATCTTGGAAGGACTAAACTCGTAACCTGTGTACTTTTTTTTATTTTCCTCAGAAAAAAAGATCAAGTTTCAAGAGCATTAACTTGCTTTGATGAAATCATTTACTATGTGGGGTGCAACGCACAATAAAATGAAACCAGAGAAATTTTGCGCCTAAAATCGACGAGAAATCCCTAATGAAAACAAAATTCTATCTCACGGTAGGCATAATCATAGTACTAGCTATGGAGGGATGGGGCCAAGAACATCGGATCAGTAAAAGTCTTACAATTGGTAAGATGGGCGAAGCAAAATTTAAAAAAAGTGCTAAAAAGCATGGGATAGCAGGGGCGTTAGAGCTCACCATAGCTGGTTCTCTGGACAGTTTGCAAGTAATTCTCAATGATTTATCATCGATAAGAGCTAATTCCAATGATGATGGCGTTCACTGGATCGAGGATCACTATGAGGGACGGGTTGGCGAACTCAAAATAGATAAACTCGTACCCCTTGAACCTCAAAATTCTAGACAACGATACTATCTCGAAGGAAAGCAAGGGGTTAAACATTGGCCATTGGTTTCGTCAAAAGGCGCTGCGCTCTTTGAGGTTAGACTGTTAACCGAGGTTTTACTAAATAGTAGTGAGGGCGTGACTGAAATTATTGTTGATATAAAATATTGGATCCTGGTTTATGATACAAGAAAATTACATATCATGAGGGCCAAACGGAAGTGGGATAAAAAATATACTAACCTGGGTTATGACGACCCGGTTGAAGCTGAGCTAGTAGAGAAGCTCAAAAGGTTATTTAAAAAAATAGGAAGACAGATTAATTGAACATACTTCTCGGTTTTCTCAATTCGCCAAATCTCCCCGAAATGACAGTATGAGCTTAAAATCAGAAAAAAGAAAAGGATGGCACTATGAAGTAGAAGAATACAGTAAATGGATGCATTGCAATTCTTGTGCTGCCCCCTTTTTACTCGATGATAATTATATATTCGTCAGGGATAACGGCTTACGCCATACAGACAGAAAAGTTTTTGAATGTCCGATTTGTGGTAGCACTGACATTACTTATTTGCAAGAAATTCATTTGCCAGCAATTCGCCAAATGATTGCCGTTATTATAGTTAACGCGTCTGAGGATTACATAAAAGATCGAAATCAGTTAGGCGAAAAAAGTAAATTTCCAAACAGAAAATTCATTAAAGAGGCGGAATGGTGGTTATTTGAAGACAAGAGCACGAAGCCCTTTAGCCTTCACTGGTGTTGTGAAATGTTAGACATAGCTAAATGGAAAATACGGCAAATCTGTAAAAAACAAAGGGAAGAAAAAGATAGGGGAAAATAAAGTTCAGGGTTTAGCCTAAAAATCCAGAGGTTGTCAAAGGTTTGATAATCCTCGCTAATGTTGCTGCTGGTACCTTCGTCTTTGGCCAATTTCTCAATCAGCAATCAACTGGCTGGCTTTTGCTATCGGCTTTCTCGGCAGTCTTTTCCTCTACATCTCAGCGCTAATTCTATTCAACAAATAAAACTATGTTGGAAGGTTCAATCGCCATTTTAATATTCTCTGTCATTGCCCTGGTGGTTAAAAAAGACCGACCGCAAGACCATCGATAGGGCAGTCGTACGGCGCCATTGCACACTTTGTTTAAAGTGTGAAATTTTCCCTTGCTTTTGGCGGGGGTATTTTATAATCTATAGGGGTAATATAAGGCGGGTTTTCCATGGCAAACGAGGAACATCTCAAGATTCTCAAGCAGGGGGTTGAAGCTTGGAACGAGTGGAGAGAAAAGAATCCCCAAATAACGCCTGACCTCAGCGGAGCAAACCTCATCATGGCAGACCTCAGCGGAGCAAACCTCAACAAAGCGGTCCTCATCGGGGCAGACCTCATCATGACAAACCTCAGCGGAGAAAAACTCACCGGGGCAAACCTCAGCGGAGCAAACCTCATCGAGGCAAACCTCAGCGGAGCAAACCTCATCATGGCAGACCTCAGCGGAGCAGACCTCTGCGAGGCAGACCTCAACAAAGCGGTCCTCCACGGTGCAGACCTCTACAAGGCAGACCTCACCGGGGCTCAGGACTTAACAGCAAAACAACTTGTAACCACAATTAACTGGCAAGAGGCCATTCTCGATTCTTCTCTCAGAGTGGAGGCTGAAAAACTTAGCGGAGCAGAAAAATAGATAGGCGTAAAAACCGGCTAAGTCCACTTCACACTTTGGTTACAGTGTGAAGTATCATCTTTCTCAGCCTTTCATCAGATAATTCAAGACAAAGGCTGAAAGGATGGGCTGCATTGAAGAAACATTGGATTTTCAAGATAATTCTCCTACCTTGACAAAAGGCTTGCTATATTTTCAAAAAAACATCGGAGATTGAGCAATGGCCGATATTCAAGTTGGTGACAAAGTTCGGATTCTTGTTAATTACAGTGTCAAAGGCCATCTATGGGAACCGAGCAACTCGTCTAAACACCTTCAGTCCCTCAAAGCTGAACATTTAAAAAACAAGCTTGGAATCGTAATTCCCGCAATACGTGCTCTTCCAGATGATGAGGTGTTCGTTAAATTGGATAATGGTTGGACGGTGATTATTCAGAAGCGCTTCTTGTCACTTTGAAACCGATAAACGCATGCTTTCAAAGGGATAAGCGCATGCTGGAAAATAGAGCAAAAACCTGCGACGGCCCCTTGAAGAAGATGCTGCTAACAGAAGAATATCGTCCTTCCTCAAACAATTAGAGAAAAATCTTGAACAGTTATTTTATTTTTGTCAGGAAACAAGAATTACTTGAATCTCGTTCCGCAAATCCGGTGTCTAAGAATATAGTATTATTATTAAAAGAAATTTAGACATCACAAAGCAGAAAGAAGAATTTGACATGAGAGAACCATATGAATTTTATGTGGAATATTATGGAAGGGTGAGAAGTGGATATAAAATAAAAGAAGATGACTATTACTATCTTGAGGATGATCCAAGTGGTGGAAAAGAAAGAAAAGAATATGATATAAGGATCAAAATCGCTATTTCAATGGCTGCGGAACATGTTAAAACTCCGTACAATAATATGTTTTCCAAATCAGCCTTTGAAAAAGAATTAGAAGATAGATTGTCATAACCCGATTGAATTTCTTAAGGAGAATTTCATTTCTCAGCCTTCATCAGATAATTCAAGAGTAAGGCTGAAAGGATGGCTGACATACTTTATATAAGAAGTTTAGATTAAACGATCTCATAATCGATATTTTTCCTTTCGAGTTCTTGAATGAGATACAAGGTATTTTTATTTAATTTTTTATTTCTATAAGTATAAAAGAGGAAAACGAAGTTTACTCGGTATCAATCTGGGATAGCAAGAAGCAAGCTGAGAATTATGAAAAAAGTGGCCTTTTCCACGAACTCACAGAAAAAGTCAAGCACACATTTGCGAACCTTCATCAATGGCAGATGATACTCCAGGAAAATTACGATGAGAAGGTGGCGACTGACAGAGCGTTGAAAGTGAATTACTACGCGATAGTGAACCAACAAACCTTCCAAAATTTCTAAGCATTCTGAACTTTCCTTGGAGGTAAAGCCTTGACTTTTCATTTCACTATATGTATATTTGCAACAAATTACTGTACTACTTTGCACCAATAGAGTAGAGTCAGTTTGCCTGTAACAAAGTAGTTGAGGAATTTGGATTTCCACTGGTATCCATTATGAAACGAGCAATAATATTAGGTTCCTGTATTCTTGTCTGGTTAACCGTTGTAGAATGTTCATATAGCCAGTCTAGCTTGAGAATCTACGGTTACGGAGACCTGATCTTTCGGGACGTTTTTGAGAGGGAATTTCCGAATACCGCCACCATAGATGAGCCGAAAACATTTTCGCTTCTAAGAACTCATTTTCTTGTCAGTGCTACACCCATTAATCGCTGGAGAATGTTTGTTAATCTAAGATTTAAGAATGCTGCTGACCTCACAGAAGGTAGGCTCAAAGGCGAGATCGAGCTGTTTGAGGGGTGGTTTCAATATACACATTCAAGAGCGTTCAACGTGAGAGGTGGAAGATTTCTGAGTCCGTTCGGTTACTTTAATGAAATTCATGTCGCTTCACCAGCTTATAATACTGTAGTCTTGCCTCTGATGTTTGAGGACGATTTCATTAGAACAGCAGGCGGCACGATCATTCCCCCGAATTCCAATCTACAAGTGTTTGGCGATCATCGCCGTGGCCACTTCAAGATTGGATACAGCCTATACATTGGCAATGGCACAGCTCCGGATGAAATTGCTCAGGCTAATCGGGACAATCTCAATTTCGATGTGAACGATAATAAGGGGGTCGGATTTAGACTTGCTCTTGATCCAACCGACAATCTCAGCGGCGGGCTATCTTTGTATTCCGAGAAAGGGGTCTTCAACGTCGTACCGCAAATGCAGCTCAGGGCGGACACTGATGGTGATGGCGTGCCGGATACGCCAATTGTTCCAGTTCCGTTGCCACAAGAGGTAGAGGAAGAAAGAAAAACTGTGGGACTGGATTTTCGATTCACGCCGGGGGATTTTGAGCTGCGTGGGGAATTTATAAAATCATTTATTGACATTACCGGTGCGGATTATGACAAAACGTTCTATTTTGTCAACCTCAACTATACTTTTGAAGAGAGGTTCACACCGTATTTTGAACTAAATGTTTATCGAGATCCGACACACTTTGTCTTTCGTAGCGAGCTCAGGAGATTCACACTTGGCGCAGCCTTTAGACCAAACGGGTTTGTAACACTTAAGGCAGAATTTCACAATCACACCTTTGGTGACGTCGATGAGGGTGAAGATTTCGCTCAGTTCGTGACACGACAGCCGGCTTCGAACTTTAAATCATTTCAAATGTTCTGGACAGGCGTTTCTTTCTTTTTTAACTAGGACTCAAGATAAAGATGACCTCTATACTACTAGCATTGTTGTTCATTCAACTTACGCTTGCAATTGGCCCGGCCGCCGGACAAGTCGCTATTATCGTGAATAAAGAAGCAGCAGTCAGAGACATAACCAAGGATGAGCTGAAAAGCGTCTACTTCGGTGAGTTACAGCAATGGAAAGACGGGGACGAAATAGTGCTTACTGATAGGAAAGACAATGATGTTATCGCGATGAAATTTTACGACGATTTCTTGGGTAGGAATCAACGCAAAGTTCGGAAATTATGGCTCAGGAAAGTGCTTAGAGGTGAAATCAGACCGCCGGAGTCATTCAATACCGATGGAGGAATCATCAAGTTTGTTGCCGAAAATAAGGAGGCGATAGGATTTGTGAGCGCCGCAAGTGTGAAGAACTCAGTAAGAGTCCTATCTGTAAACGGCAAGAATCCAGGAAACCGTGCTTACGAATTGAAGTAAGCCCGATCAGGTAATCAAAGCTAACGGGCGTAAGGTGCACAAGAGATACTTAAACCTTCCCATCCAAACGAAGCTGCTGACGATAGCGGCTTTGATCATGTTATTCGTCTCATTTTTTACCTTCTATTATTTCCCAAATCAACAGCGAAAGCAGATAATCGACGATATGGAGTCGAGAATCAA
>JADFPY010000203.1 GCA_022562085.1 candidate division KSB1 bacterium
GTGCAGTTGCTCTATTTGAATCCGTGTTTCATCCGTGTTCATCCGTGGCTAAATCCTGTTGATTAGAACGGTTGTGAGAAATGTTAGTAAGTCATTTGAAATTGACTGGAAAACGTCTTGGTTTTCTTATAAATTTTAATGTCCCACTAATTAAAGCTGGCATTAATAGAATTATTTTATGAAAATCTTCGTGTCATTGTGTCTTCGGGGCTAATTTTGCAGGCAAAGGTCATAACTTGAGCAAATCCGTTTACGATATTTTAAAAGAGCGCGGCTTCGTCAAACAGGTTACTGATGAAGATGCCGTGAAAAAGGCATTTGAGACCACCCAGGTGACAGCTTACGTTGGATTCGATCCGACAGCGGACAGCCTGCACGTCGGTAATTCGCTGGGTTTGATGGCCCTCGCTCATTTACAGAAAGGGGGGCACCGGCCAATCGCGATCATCGGCGATGGCACCGGAATGATCGGTGACCCAAGCGGCAAAACCGAAATGCGAAAGATGCTGACCGTCGAGCAAATCAAAGCAAACGCCGAGAAGATAAAATCCCAGGTAAAAAGATTTTTTAAGATAGATGGGAAAAGCGGGTTTGCGGTTCACAACGCCACCTGGCTGCTTGATTTAAATTATGTTGAATTTCTCCGTGATATTGGAAAACATTTTAGTGTGAACCGGATGCTGACGGCGGAAGCATACAAAATGCGCATGGAAACCGGTTTGAGTTTTATCGAATTTAACTATCAGGTTTTGCAGGCCTATGATTTCCTCAAGCTTTTCAAGAGCCATAACTGCACAATGCAGCTTGGCGGCGATGATCAGTGGGGAAATATTCTCGCCGGAGTTGACCTGATTCGCCGGGTTGAAGGCGCGGAAGCCGAAGGGATTACCTGGCCTCTGCTAACTACTGCTGGCGGTCAAAAGATGGGAAAGACAGCAGCAGGAGCCGTCTGGCTTGATGCGAACAAAACCTCGCCTTACGATTTCTACCAATTTTGGATCAATGTAGATGATCAGGATGTGAAAAAATGCCTCGCTTACTACACCTTCTTGCCGATGGCTGAAATTGAAAAACTGGCTAAGCTCGAAGGCGCCGACATTCGCAAAGCCAAACAGGTGCTCGCTTACGAAGTGACCAAAATCACTCACGGTGAGGAAGAAGCCGATCGTGCACAAAAAGCAGCGCGAACTGCTTTCGGTGGGCAGGCACAAGATTTAAGCGGGTTGCCGTCTTCCGAAATCGAGCTGGAGCGTTTGAAAAAGGGAATCCTCGCTGTGGATATTTTCGCCGAAGTCGGCTTAACGTCATCGAAGGGTGAGGCGAGAAGACTCATTCAACAGGGCGGGGCCTATGTCAATCAAAATAAAATAGAGAGCATTGAATCCGTCATTAATGATTCGAATTTGGACGACCACAGCGTCATGCTGCGGGCTGGTAAAAAACGTTATCATCGCTTGGTAGTTTCAGATCAGTAGTTTTTAAGAATAGTAAGAATAAATAGGAGTGCTGATGAAATGAGTACAAAGGAAATGGCCAAAAATGTTATTGATAAACTTCCTGATGAGGCTAATATGGATGATATCATTCATGCTTTATATATAAGAAGTAAGTTTGAACGCGGTATCAAAGAAATAGAGGATGGTAAGGGCGTTTCTCACGAAGAAGCCAAGAAAATCATGAGAAGTTGGACCAAGAATGACTAAACTAATTTGGTCAGAGTTGGCAATAAATGACATAAAGAGTATTCATGACTATATTGCGAAAGACTCTGCAGATCGCGCTGCCCTCTTTATTGAGCGTTTGATTGAAGCTGCTGATCGTCTTGAAGATTTACCCTACAGCGGCCGAATCATTGAAGAAATTGGAAAAGAGGAATGTAGAGAAATAATCTATGGCTCGTACAGAATTATGTATGAGATTAAGGGAAAAGTTGTACGAATATCTGGAGTTGTACATTCTGCTCGAGACTGGAAGCCGGAATAAACAATTCTAAGTTGGACACTTGATAGGAATCCTGCTTTTAATCTTACCAATCACACACCTAAAATCTGGAATAATTTAATCATTCCATTGTAGGTAAAAAAAGTTCGTAGTACCCAAATTTCTTGACATTCAAAACAATTATTATAAATTCTCACAATTATTAATTTTCGTTTAACTCACGAGCATTTTTGAAACCAGCCAATTCAGGCCATTAAGACAATTTTAAATTTCCCAATAACCGAAACAGGAGGGAAGGATGTCAACCTTATTTGCGTGTTGCAAAAACAAATTTCTGGGCATTTGCTTGGTTACCGCATTCTTTTATAACCCCTATCTCACTTATTCCCAAACCGAAATTCCCGACGAGGTTCTCGATATTTTCGATAACAGATGCGCGTTTGCTGGATGCCACGCAGGGACGACCTCTCCAAAAGGGTTGGATCTCACTGAAGATTTTGCATTGTCTTCGCTGGTCAATCAGCCGAGCGTTGACGCACCGGGTTATATGCGCGTAAAACCTCAAGATCCGGTTCGAAGTTATCTCATTATGAAATTAAAAGGGAGTTCGGGCATTGTGGGTGATAAGATGCCGAAAGGCTCTGACGCACTTTCTCAATCTGAGATTGCAGCACTCGCGTCCTGGATTAACTCTTTGCCCGCTGAGTTGAAAGCAGAGGCTCCTGAACGAGAGTATGCCGAGGCTTTCCCTGGTTTGTCTTTGGCAACTTTGACGACAACCCAAACCTTGGAAAAAGGGACTTTTTCATATCGAATAGCTCATAGATGGCAGGGCAAAGTAGATCAAGGCTTTGGTAAATTCTTCGGTCTTGATGATGGTGCGCACATGCTGACTCAGTTCGCTTTTCCTGTCAGTGACAACTTGGCTGTAAGTATTGCTCGTTCCGGGAATAATGCTACATTTGAATTCGGCGCTAAATGGCGTTTTATGCGCGAGAAAAACGATGGTTCGGTGCCGTTATCCGCCGCGGTAAATGTGGGTGTAGATTGGGAAACGATTAAGGAGATTCTCGACCCCGATAATCCGGCGCAATTTCTTAAACGCAGTAGCAGCGAACGTTTTCATTGGTTCGGACAGGTTGCGCTGAGCAAGCAGTTGTCCGGTAGAATTTCCGTTTTGCTCGTTCCCGGGATTCTGCTAAATGGAAATGTCAATACAACGGATGAGGACGCGATTTTCACTGTCGGCTTTGCCGGAAAATTTATGCTGGTCAAAGACTTTTCTGTTTTTGTTGAAGGAGTGCCGATTCTTTCCGGCGATTCCGGCGCCGCTCCCGTTGGCGGAGCACGCCCCGAAAGTGGAAAAAGTGTTTTTAACGACGCCTTCACAATCGGCCTGGAACGCAAAGTTGGCGGGCACGTCTTCCATGTCTATGTGACAAATTCGCTCGGATTGGCGACAGCTCAGTATATGAGCGGCGGCGACCTCGATTTCACAAATGGCGATTTCCGGCTCGGGTTTAATATTTACCGAATTTTAAGAATACCTTAGCAAAACCTTGCAGGTTTTTAAAACCTGGAAGGTTTACATTGTAGGAGAACATAAATGAAAAACATTTATAAAATAGGCAGCTTTTTTTTATTGAGCTTTGTGTTGTTTACCTATGCCTGTGAGCACGAACAAGGTGTCGGCCCGCAAGGGGGTGGTTTGCAAGCGACTTTTTCCAGCATTCAGAGTAATATTTTAACCCCAAAATGTGTAAATGCCGGATGTCATCCGGGCAGTTTAGCACCGATGTCGTTACAGGCAGGAGTGGCCCATGGCAATCTTGTAAACAGGCCTTCGGCATTTGGCATATCGCGGGTCGCTCCTGGGGATGCTGACAATAGTGCACTTTATTTAAAGGTCATTGGCGATAATAGCGTCGGTGCCCGAATGCCGTTGAGTCGCAATGCTCTAAGTTCTGCAGAAACAAATGCTATTCGCGATTGGATTAACAATGGCGCTCAAAATAATTAAGTCATTCACTAGCATTTCTCACTTCACAACCGTTCTAATCAACAGGATTTAGCCACGGATGAACACTGATGAAACACGGATTCAAGTAGAGCAACTGCACGGTAAGTTGTCAAACTCGACAAATAGCTATCCGTGTCCAATCCGTGTGAATCAGTGGCTTGATTTTGTTTTTAAAGAAATTAAGACTCATTTCTAAAGTGAGAAATGTCAGTATTGTAACTTACAAATTTCTACAATTTCAAATGGCGTGTCATGGTTTAATTTTTTTCTATAAATGCTTTTATCCGTGTCGAATCGGTGTTAACCCCGTTAGATAAAAACATCAGCTAAACAGAAAACCTAAAAACTCTTATCTAACGGGGTCAATCCGTGGCTCCAAAATATGGGTTGCGGCTTTGCCGCGCTGTGTCGCGTCGACCTTTGGTCATTGTAAATTGGGATTTGAGATTTATTTGAAATTTGAGCTTTGTGATTTGGAATTTCCGGTTTACCCCGTTGGATTGACTGTCCACGGGGTTTATCCGGGTTAGGTATTGTTAATCATGAAAGACGAGATTAGTAACAACGTAAATAATAAGCGGGCTCCCATTGTGATGATCGTTGATGATGAGGAGATGGTCACCAAAACCCTCGCAGCTTATCTGGCTTTGGAGACCGACTACCAGGTTGTCACATTTACATCCCCGCAAGAAGCGTTGAAGTCATTAAAGCAGAAACCGGTCGATATCGTTATTTCCGATTTTCTCATGCCTGACATGGACGGGATACAATTTTTCGCTGAGGTGAAAAAATTGTATCCCGACGTCACCCGGATTTTACTCACCGGATATGCTGACAAAGAGAATGCAATCAAGGCCATCAACCAGGTGGGTATTTATCAGTATATTGAGAAGCCCTGGGACAACGAAGGTCTTAAGATGGTCATTCGAAATGGCATCCAGAGCAAAAGCTTAAAAAAGGTTCTTGGCGAAAAAATTCAGGAGCTCGATGTTGTTCTGCTGGAACGCGACCGGTTGTCAGAGCGAGACGCAATGCTGCGCGAAGAACTTTCACTTGCACGGAATGTTCAGCAGAGCATGCTTCCAGAGAGCTTTCCGCAAATGAACGGAATTTCCATTGCCACGAAATACCAGCCGGCGCTGGAAATCGGCGGCGACTTGTTTGATGTGATTTCCTTAGCCGATGATAAAGTAGCCGTGCTCATGGCCGACGTCACCGGTCATGGCATTCAGGCCGCTTTGATTACCAGCGTGATCAAGTCTGCCTTTTCGGCTTTCCGGGACCGGGATGCAACTCCGGCCGATATTTTAATTTTCATGAATCGAATTTTGGTGAAGATACTCCCCACAGCCATGTTCGCAGCGGCCGCCGTTTTAATCATCGACACAAAGTCGGGACATTGCCATATTTCAAACGGCGGTATCCCGCAGCCTTTTCTGTTAAACCGAAATGGGGGGCTGGTTGAGCAGATTCCCGCGACCGGATTGCTGCTGGGTATCGCCGATGAAGAAACTTTTGAACCCGGTGATGAGGTTGCTTTTCAATTGAAGAAAGGTGATACCCTCATATTTTTTACAGACGGCATAAGTGAAGTTCCGGACGATAGCGGCGAACACTTTGATATGAAAATGGCCCAGGTGCTTCTGGAAGCTAAAAATAAAAAGGGCAAAGATATTCTTGAGCACCTGGTAAACGCGGCAAAGAAATTCAGCAGAAAAGATCATAATTGGGATGACATTGCGATTTTGGCAATTGAAAATGAGTCTTGAACAGTCCCCCTTTTAAGGGGGAAGATTGAGCGAAAGCGAAATCAGGGGGATGTTTGACCCGACCGGCTTCGCCGGCCACCTCCCTGAAGGGGGGATTATTTTGGGCGATTAGCTCAGTTGGTTAGAGCGCTGGTCTCACATACCAGAGGTCACTGGTTCGAATCCAGTATCGCCCACTATTGATTTTATTTAACTTAAACGTCCATAGATATGTCTTCACTTTTGCCAAATTAGTCATTTTCGAGATATATTCGAAACTTTTTTAACCCGAATTCATCTCACTTAATAGATAAGAGAAATTACTTTTAAGAACAACCGAAAAGTTAATATTCGGGTAAAAAAAGCCATAGCAGTGAACCCGAAGGTGAGTGTTAAAATGAAATGAAAGCGGTGAGAAATGCAAGGTGAAAAAAATAACGCAACTTTAACGCCAACTTTTTGAAGATTGTAATATATGAAAGACTGGATTTTTGCGGAAGGCTGGAAGAATGGTAGTGAGCTAATTACAAATCAAGTTGCTTTTGCTTTTTGTTCCTTTCTGGTTTTCTTTCTGCGTAACTAATTTCCATCGGCCAAAATGGCGAACACATCTTCCATTTTGGTTTGTTGTCTGCTTTCCACTCTACTTGGAGTTTGAGCTTGCCCAAACGTACAAGCTCCAAACCCCTGATGCGTAGTCGGTGGCGCGATTTGTTGGATTTTAGAAGATATGTGTTTTTTGAGGATTTCTTGCCTTGCTCAGTTACAAAAACAAACCGGATTTGAAATTCTTTGTCGAACTCATGTGGCTCAAGTAGCCAAAATGTATGCAATTCCACAAGCGGAAAAACCATCGCCTCATCTTCCTCGTAGGCAAACTCTCCCTCGATATTTAGGTTTTCCACTAATGTAAAGAGGCTCCAAGTATTGGTGTCCCTATCGAGCGATGAAGAGTGAGTAACGGCAACAAAATAACAGTCAGGCATATTTTTTAATCCGTTAGGGCTTTAAGCAGCTGCGCGTAGACTTTCATTTGAATATAAGTCTCGTACCGAAATATTTATATCATTCTTGCACTCAAACGAAACGTAACCGGCTTCCAATTTTTGCAATCTTAATTTCAATGAGGACTCTGTTGAAATATTGACTGTTTGATTAGCAGAAAGACGATTATACAAATCTCTGGCGAGCGTGCTTATCCAGATTGCCGGCGTTTTATCATATACGGAAATTCGCAAAAGCATCTCGATTGCCTTTTCTGTAGCAAAGCGACTTACTATGGGCAAGATTAAAGCTAATTCGATTTCCGGTAAGTCTCTTTCTTTGCTTTCAACCACGAATCTCCATAAATTATCAGCATGCTCCAGAAGTTCATCAGAAGTAATTAGCCCCAGCTCAAGCTTTCTTTTAAGATCAGACGATTCGGCTAATCGTTTTGCTAAACGAATGTACCGATTTACTGTACTGCTTGAAAGTAGCATTAATGTAGCTCGACCTAGAGCACTTTCTTCTAATAGATAAGGCCAATTTTTCATGTTCGTAATCTCCAATACTCAATTTCACAATCGTTAAAGTATGTACAATGTTTGACTCTGTGCTCGAATTCCCCAAGTGCACCCCATTTGCTCCAAACAAAGATTATCGGCGTTTTTCCTATTTTCTCCACGCGACATATAAAACCAGTATGGTCAATTTCCATAGTTTTTCTGTGTCGGTAGACTACTATGTCGCCCAGTTGTGGAGGAGTCACTATGCATTTATAAAAATCCCAATTGAGAAGGTCATCAATATCCACGGGTTGTCCGGGACTGTCTAGGTTAGTTCTGCGGCTAGCAAAGACCAAACCATGACAATTGTACCGCCCAGTTGCCGGAGATAGTTCCACTGCACTGGAAAGATTCGTATTCAGATATGGATTATGTTGTCGTTCTAAAGCTATCATTCTCGAACTAGGGTCAGCATCAATGTAGTTAAAAATATTATTGCCATTATAACTTTGAAGTTCTAAACTTCTATTGGGTGTGGGATTCACTGATAAATACCTCGTTTCTTACTTTCCCTTGAGGCAATATAACGGGCATTTTTTTAAAAATCAACTAAAACTGGTTTTATAAAATCAAGAAAGTTGCCAAAACCGTCCTTAGTTGTGAAATCAAAGGCCTGGCGGGGCCCCAGGTGGCAAATAGGTGGCAAATAGGTGGCCTTTCAACTTAGATTTTCGAAACATATTCGAAACTTATTGGTGGGAACGAATGCGAATTTCTGCGAACAAGTACGTACAAAACAATGAGTTAGGAAAATCAAAATATTTCCAAATAAATCAACTCAACATGTCTTTGTAAGTTGCTTAATATTAAACAACTTAAGTGTCGATATATTTGTCAAGTCCCCGTGTCTCACATACC
>JADFPY010000204.1 GCA_022562085.1 candidate division KSB1 bacterium
TTGGCATGTCTATCTTTCTCGGTTCAATGGGCTTCCTGACTTTATTGATCGCAGGAGTCGGAGTCGCTAATATCATGTATATTGTGGTAAAGGAACGCACCCATGAAATCGGCATCAAAATGGCGGTCGGTGCGCGGCGGCGCTATATCCTTGCCCAGTTTATTTTCGAAGCGCTGCTCATCGCTTTTATCGGCGGCGCTGCCGGAATTCTGTTTTCCTGGTCGTTGGTTGAGTTAGTAAGATTAATTCCAGCCGAGGACGGAGCCATGCAATTTCTCGGCAAACCAATTCTGTCAAACGGTATTATGCTGCTGACAACCGGCATCCTCGCCACCATTGGCTTACTCTCGGGGCTCTTTCCCGCACGTAAAGCTGCTTCTCTCGATCCGGTTGAGGCATTGCGGTATGAATAATTCTTTCGGGTGCAGGCTCCATTTTACACAGTAGAGATATTTCACCCCTTCCGGGGTTTAGGATTTTTGATGGCATTTTCTATAAATATTTCACCCCTACGAGACTGGTAAAGAAAACATTGGATTGTTTTGCAATCAATCATCCCGTAGGGATGACATATTTATAGCAACTCAATAACACATAAGACCAAGAACCCCAAGGGGTGAAATATTAAAATTTGCGTAAAATATAATCTGCTCTCATTCTTTTTTAAAAAAGGAACACAAAAATGTGGAAAAAATTGATTTACGTTTTCAGTTTATTCGCCTTCGTTTTTGCCGCTTTTGCCGGCGAACCGATCCATTTCACCAGAATCGATAAAAACCATTCCACCATCGGCTTTTCCGTGCCCATCCTGGCAGGCATGTCAAAAGTCACGGGCAAGTTTACCGATTTTAGCTTCGAAATGGTTTATGATGAAAGCAACCCCGAAAATTCATCGGTCAAAGCAACTATTCAAATGGCAAGCATTGATACCGGCATTGAGGACCGCGACAAGCATTTGAGAGGCGGCGACTTTTTTGAGGTTGCTAAGTTCCCCCAGGCTACGTTCATAAGCAAAAGCATGGAGAAAAAAGACGGCAAATTGATTGCAAGGGGCGATTTCACTTTGAAAGGCGTTTCCAAAGAAATAGAAGTCCCGTTTACAATCACCGGGTTCCCCAAATCGAAAAATGAAGAGGGGGTTACACGTGTCAATCTGGGGGTTGCTGCCGAGTTTACCATCAACCGTTTGGACTATAACATCAAGTGGCAGCATAGCTCGGTGCCGAATTGGGTCAGCAACGAAATTACTTTGGAAATTAACCTGATTACACGCTCTCACAAATTGGCATCTAATTGAGCAAAACATTCGAGCAGGCACTCCCGCCGCAATCCTTCGTTTCCAGAATCCCTTTTTATTACGGCTGGGTCAATATGATCTTTGCGGCAATCGCCATGGTTGCGACCCTGCCCGCCCGAAGTGTCGGCATCGGCCTCATCACCGAACCCCTGCTGCAAGACCTCAATCTCCAGCGCGTCAGTTTTGGCCAGATGAACTTCTGGGCCACTCTGGCGGGGGCGTCTTTCAGTTTACTTTGCGGGCCTGCCATCGACCGCTTTGGGGTACGCACTGTGGTCACCGTCGTCTTATTTGCACTCAGTTGGATTGTCCTGGCATTCAGCAGCGTTGCTTCAGCCGCAATGCTGCTTGTGTTGCTGATTCTCATGCGCGGCTTTGGCCAAAGCGCACTTTCAGTGGTTAGCCTGACCATGATTGGCAAGTGGTTTGTGCGCAGGTTAAGCAAGGCCATGGGGGTTTTCTCCGTTCTGGTTAGTCTTGGTTTTGTAGTTGCCATCGTCCTTTCCGAAAACGCAGTACTGGAGCACGGCTGGCGCACCATGTGGGCCACACTCGGCTGGGGATTGATGTTCGCAGCGGGATTAAGTCTGCTGTTCGTCCGCCGAAGTCCTGAATCGGTCGGCCTTGAACCGGATCGAGAGTCAGCGACTCAAAGGGAGTCTCAAGAGTCGGCAACGGGTTTTAATCTGAAAGGCGCTTTGATGACCCCGGCCTTTTGGATTTTTGCCGTTGGCAGCGCGCTTTACAACCTGGTTATCGCCGGCGTCTTACTCTTCAACCAGTCGATTCTAAATGAGCTGGGATTTGATGAAACCGTCTTCCGCAATGCCATGGCCATCTTCATGTTCATGGGATTAGCCGGCAACTTGCTGGCGGGGTGGCTCGGAAAGCATCACTTTTTAGGCCGGCTCATGACCATCGCCATGCTATTGGTTTCGGTCTACCTGTTAACGTTTCCCTACCTGACCTCGCAGTCGCAGGTGTTGGTTCACGCCGCGACTCTAGGGTTATCCGGCGGTGTGGTGTCGGTGGTATTTTTTACTGCATTCGGAAAAGTATTCGGCAGGCCGCACCTGGGTAAAATTCAGGGGGCGGCCCAGGTTCTCACGGTCTTTGCTTCGGCCAGCGGGCCGTGGATCCTCGCCTCTGTTTTTGAGAACACCGGGTCCTATTCCCCGGCTTTTTCTGCCATTGCCCTGCCCATTGCAGTGGTTGCCATTGCTGCCTGGTTTGTGCGAATTCCCAAGCCGGAAGAAAGCGCTTGAAATATAATTAAGTTAAAAAAAATAAAAGCGATAAATCTAGTAAAAAAAGTATTGATCTTATATAGTCATAATTGATTAGTATTGGAATACTAATTACCCCCACGGTTTCGACCTGGGATGCAAGGCTACAAATTTATTTTTGTAGCCTTTGCTATTTAATTATATGCCTCTATTTATGCGCACGTCAATTTATATCGATGGCTTCAACTTCTACTATGGCGCTGTTAAGGATACCCCTTATAAATGGTTGAACTTTAAATCTTTATTTGCAACGCTACTAAGTGATAAACATCAGATAGTAGAAATTAAATATTTTACAGCTCTTGTTTCAGGCTTGAAGGATCCAAGGCAACCCATTCGACAAAAAACATTTTTGAGAGCGCTTGAGGCTTACATACCGGAAATATCTATTTATTATGGACATTTCTTAAGTCACAAAGTGAACATGCCTTTGGCTAAACCGAGAAAAAAAAGAAATTTGAAAAAGTAATCAAAACAGAAGAGAAGGGTTCTGATGTAAATCTGGCTGTCCACCTGGTAAATGATGCCTGGTTAGACAAATTTGATTGCGCAGTTATTGTTTCGAATGACATCGATTTAACAGAAGCAGTCAAGCTCGTCAAGAATCAATTAAACAAAAATATAGGTCTTGTTTTGCCAGGAGAAGGACATCCATCTAAAGAGCTGATGAAACATGCAGATTTCATAAAAAAGATTAGACGAGGGATCTTAAAAAATTCGCAACTGCCAAATCCGATCCCTAATTCTAACATAAGAAAACCAGAGGATTGGTAAACCTATCCTACCTAAAGGACATCTTCGTTTCCATTTGACATTTAATTTTTTTTCCTATTGACACAGGCTCTTATTATTTTTAACTTAATTTATGATCCAGGCGCAACCCTTTCTCAAATGGGCCGGCGGTAAGACCCAGCACATTAAAAAATTCCAGAAGTTTTATCCGGCCGAACTCAAAAACGGCAAAATCAAACGCTATTTTGAGCCTTTCCTGGGCAGCGGCGCGGTTTTTTTTGATGTGGCACAAAAATACAAAATCGATTCCGCCCTTCTTTGCGACATCAACGAAGAGCTGATTCTAACTTACCTGGTGATTCAACGCGATGTCGACAAACTCCTCGAATACTTGCTGCGCTACAAAAAATCTTACCTGAAACTGGACACGGAAAAGCAGAAAGAGTTTTATTATGAGCTGCGGACCAATTACAACCTGCAGAGATTTAATATCGATTATAAAAAATATTCCGAGAACTGGATTCCGCGGGCGGCGCAACTGATTTTCATGAACAAGACTTGCTACAACGGCTTGTTCCGCATGAATTCAAAAGGTGAGTTCAATTCTCCGGTCGGGCGTTATAAAAATCCGAAAATATTTGATGAGGAGAATTTACAAAAAATTTCGGAGCTATTGCAAATGGCGGAGGTTTGTAAACTTCATTTTGCGGATATCAAAAGCAAAGCCCGAAAATCCTCCTTCGTTTATTTCGATCCCCCCTACCGCCCGCTGAACCGGACGGCAAGTTTTACCTCCTACAGCACGTTTCAATTTAACGACCCGCAGCAGATTGAACTGGCCAATTTATTCAAAGCACTGGATAAGAAACAAGCCAAATTGATGTTGAGCAACTCAGACCCAAAAAATGAAGATCCAAGCGACAATTTCTTTGATGAATTGTACGAGGATTATCATCTTTACCGAATCAAAGCGAATCGAATGATCAACTCAAAAAAAGACAAGCGCGGAAAAATTAACGAAATTCTGGTTTTAAATTATGATGTAGAGGCCGCATGAACCAGGGCGCTAAAGGCAACAAAACCGGCAACCTGTTAGAAGGGACGGTCAGAAATATTCTCATCGAGAAGGGATTCGAAATTGTAAAACACAAAGATTGGCTGAAGAACAACCTCTTTTTAGGAAAGGAATTACTGATTGAAAATGTGCCGTACACAACTATTTACAACCACAATGGGAAAACTGAATTTCTGCTCAAATCCGAGGCCTACAATTTCGAAGCCCGAATCGAATGCAAATGGCAGCAGGTTGCCGGTTCGGTCGACGAGAAACTCCCCTACCTCTATTTAAACTGCATCGAAGCCATGCCGGAGAAGAATATCATTATTCTGATCGATGGCGAGGGCTGGAAAGCCGGCAGCATTCAGTGGTTGAAAGATGCTGCCCAAAATGCACCTTACTCAACTGCCAAATCAAAGAATATTCAGGTCTTCAGTTTGACTGAATTCATGACCTGGGCGAATAATTTTTTTGTATAAAATCCAAAGCCTCCCCTAAAGTCATTTCGACCCCGACACTTCGGGGGAGAAATCTATTTAATTCAAACAGCTATACTTTATCTTGAATACAAAAGTCTATTATCTCTACATCGTTAGCAACCCCACAAAGACTGTTCTTTATGTCGGGTTACAAATGATCTACACCGTCGTCTTAAAAGAGCACTATGAGAACCGCGGTTCCCAAAAGACTTTTGCGGGAAAGTACGATTGCCACAAACTGGTTTATTATGAAGGCTACGAGTCTGCTTATGAAGCAATGAGTCGTGAAAAACAGATAAAGAAATGGCGTCGGGCTAAAAAAGAAAATTAGTTCAGGAGATGAATCCGAATTGGGATTGGCTAAATCATTACTTCTTCTGATTCTCGTGAATAGATTTCTCCCGAAGCCTGCCCTGAGCCAGTCGAAGGGGTCGAAATGACGCGGCAGGATGACTATGTATAAGAAGCAACCTCTTGTGGTTGACATTCTTCCTGAATCTCTTTACCTTCAATCCAAAAATCGGAGGAACTAAGAAATGTTAAAGCTTCTGAAATTCATAATCGTTTGTTTAGTAACTATATCAAGCGCTTTTGCGCAAAATAGTCACTCCAACGACGAAATCCAAACCCGGGTCAACAAAGATTACGCTTACCTCGATCAGCTCTATAAACACTTGCATTCCAACCCTGAAATTTCTTTACAAGAAGAAAAAACTGCGAAGAAGCTGACAGATGAGTTAACCAAACTTGGTTTCAAAGTTACTCAAAATGTTGGCGGGCATGGTTTTGTCGGGGTCTTGAAAAATGGTGACGGACCCACCATTATGATTAGAACCGATTTGGATGGTTTACCCGTTGAGGAAAACACCGGGCTTGATTACGCCAGCAAAGCACGAACCATTGACCCGCAGGGAAACGATGTCGGCGTTATGCACGCCTGCGGCCACGATGTGCATATGACGGTTTTTGTAGGAACCGCACGAATGTTAACCGGCTTGAAAGATAAATGGAAAGGCACCCTGGTGATGATCGGTCAGCCGGCTGAAGAAATCGGAACCGGGGCCAAAGCCATGCTCGACGAAGGGCTTTTTGAAAAATTTCCAAGACCGGATTATTGTCTGGCCCTGCACTCAAACTCTGCGATCCCGGCAGGGAAAGTCGGCGTTTGCGAAGGGTTTGCTCTGGCCAATGTAGATTTTGTCGACATTAAAGTTCGCGGCAAGGGCGGACACGGCGCCTATCCGCACACCACGAAAGATCCGGTCGTACTGGCGGCGCAAATTGTGCTGGCTTTGCAAACTATTGTCAGCAGGGAAATCAAACCGGTAGAGCCGGCGGTGGTTACCGTGGGAGCCATTCATGGCGGCACCAAACACAACATCATCGGCGATGAAGTAGACCTGCAGCTTACCTTGCGCTCCTATTCGGAGGCAGTTCGCAACCAGACTATCGAATCGATCAAACGAATTTGCAACGGTCTCGCCCAGGCTGCCGGTTTATCCGAAGAAGATTTTCCAATTATTAAAGTCAGAGATGGATTTACCCCCGCTACCTATAATGATCCTGAACTAACTCGCCACGCCGCAAAAGTGATGCGTGAAGCCCTGGGTGACGAAAACGTTATTACAGTAGAACCTGTCATGGGCGGAGAAGATTTCGGCCGCTTTGGCCGGGTTGAACCGAAGATACCGATTCATATTTTTTGGCTGGGCACGGTCGCTCCTGAAAAATTTGAAGCGAGCTTGAAAAGTGGCCAAAGTCTCCCATCTCTTCATTCCAATCTATTTGCGCCACTGCCCGAACCGACTCTCAAAACCGGCGTCAAAGCGATGACGGTTTCGGCTTTGAGCTTGTTTAAGGAGTAAAGGTAAGCGAGTGAAAGCGTGAAGCGGGGCATTTTCTCGTCGTTGCGAGCGACTGAAGGGAGCGAAGCAATCTCCTTTACTAGTTGAATGGGATTGCTTCGTCGTCCCGAATTCATTATTATCTGCATAAAGGAAAGTCGGGACTCCTCGCAACGACGATATCAAATTCTAATCGAAAAAGAAACTTTTTAGGTCACAAACATGAAAGTCAAAACACTCATCGCAATACCTCTTATTTTTGTATTCATAGTTCTTCATTTCAAAAATCCAGAACAAGAACTACACAAACAGAGTGTCTCCACTGAAGCCAAAGTTTCAGGCGCATTTGAATCACTCGCCCAATGGAATGATCAGCGCGCCTACCCGCAAAAAAACATTCCTACGTCCGGCTACTACGCCGCTTTCGAATATTCCAGAAAAAACTTAAACAAAGGCGGTGTGGACTCAGAAGTCGAGCCCTGGAAAAGCATCGGGCCGCATAATATTGGCGGCCGTACGCTGGCAATTGCCTTCAATCCGCAAAACCCGAATACGATTTACGCCGGGTCAGCCAGCGGCGGACTTTGGCGAAGCGCCTCAGGCGGTGTAGGCATCAATGCCTGGGAACATATCTCAACAGGTCTTCCGGTTCTCGCGGTGAGCACAATCTCAATTGTATCCAATGACTCAAACACGATCTATATTGGCACGGGCGAGGTTTATAACTATCAAAATACAGGGACAGGTTTTACCATTCGGCCAACCCGAGGCAGCTACGGGATCGGCATTCTCAAAACCGTTGACGGCGGCAGAACCTGGACTAAAAGCCTGGACTGGACTTCGAATCAGGAACGCGGTGTTTGGGCCGTCCGAATCGACCCGCAAAATCCAAATACCGTTTGGGCGGGCACAACGGAGGGGGTTTTCAAATCAATAGATGCAGGCCAAAACTGGCAGCAGGTACATTCGACAATCATGATTATGGATTTAGCGATCAATCCGGCTGATCCTAACACAGTGTTCGTTTCAGCGGGCAATTTATTCAGCGAAGGGCTGGGAGTCTATCGGACCCAGGACGGAGGCGGCACCTGGGATAAAATGCAAGGGCTGCCTTCGAGCTTTGGCGGCAAAGCCATGCTGGCTATCAGTCCATCTTCTCCTAATATCGTGTTTGCCAGTATTGGCCACAGCACAAATTCAAGCAATGGTGCAACCTGGCTGGTGAAATCGGAGGATAACGGCGATACCTGGTCGACCGTTTCGCGGCAAGATTATTCCCGGTGGCAGGGCTGGTTTGCACATGATGTCGCCGTACACCCTGAAGAACCGAATACAGTCATCACCATCGGCATCGATATCTGGAACTCGACAGCAGGCGGCGCCAACCTAAGTAAAAAATCAACAACAAACTGGCGTATT
>JADFPY010000205.1 GCA_022562085.1 candidate division KSB1 bacterium
GGATGCGGACCCGCATGTCCGGTGGTGTGGGGAGGGCGGGAGAGAAACCCGCCCTTACCCGATTATTTTTTATCATAGCACCTAATAAATATAAGGCGATTTTTTTCCATCTATATTAATTCATTCTTGTATACGATTCGCCCACTAGCATTGTGATATGAGCAATCATATGCGCTCCTATAGCACATTCCAAGCCCCGCTTCCAATATAAGTATCCCGCGATTAAACCAAAAAATGCATTTCCTAAAATAATATAAGCAATCAGGGGCACTGTTACAACGCCGGACATCATAAAAACTACTGGAAGATGGCCAGCTCCAAAAATCAAAGCAGACAATACAATTGCAAATATATAATTTATTGAACGAACCTCCGAACCTTTTGATTGAGTGATACGATAGCAACACCAAGTAAAGAATGACATTAGCCCCCACCTAATGAGTATTTCTTCTGTAATACCACCGTAAAGAAGCCGCGTATACCAAGGTGGCGAAAAATTTTCCACTCCCTCTAAGAATTCCGAAGGTAGATATTTGGAAACAACACTTAGGAATATTAAAAGAAATACTCCCCCAATCAACCCACCAAACATTGCGGCAGGAAATATGTTTTTAAATTTTTCTAACATATTATCAGATTGAAAAATTGATTCTATTACTGGCGCAGACAAGTTAACTCGATGAGAAAAATAAGACCCCAAAAACACCATTAGCAACAGCAACACGCCGCTCTGTATCACTGAGATTATCTGTACTAATATCATCGGAATTTCCGGAGGCTCTGGAGCAAGATCGAGCAAAAGCGGAATCATTGGAATTGAAGAGAGTACACCTATCATTCCTATGAAAAATAGAATTAGATTTTGTTTTGATTTCGATTTGGTAAGACTGTTCATACTTGATTCCGGTTTGCTCTGTAAATATAACAAAGAAGTATACAATTTTCGTATATTCTGATATCCGATTAGTTGTCTTTTATTTATGTCTTCTAATCGTATAATACCCCAATTAGAATAATAGCATCCCAAAAATTCTAACGTCTCGCGATTCTGCTGCACGGCCAGCCCCCCTACACAAGCACGAGGTGCGTACCAACCAGTTCTTCCGTGTCAGTAGCAATCGCTTGTTAGAAGGCGCGGTCGGCTAGTCGGCCGACTACCCTCATCGCACCGGATGATTGAACCGGGCATACTGGCCGGACGCCTCGCCTGTGGGCCTTTCAAGCCCGCTCGAGGGGGTGCCAAACCGCGTGCAACAGAGCGTGGGCGACGATGGCGGCCAGAAGGCCGTACTGCCAAAATAGCCATCCGAAGGCCAGTGCCACCACCATGTTCAGCGAGATCGCCGTGGCCACGATGAGCTTCGTGAGCTTCACGCCGGCCGCCATCACGCCAGGAAGATGGCCGAGGCCGAAGAGCAGGCCAGCCACCACGATGGCGACCCACATGCCCAAGCCTATCGGCATGTCGGCAACCCCGATGGCGAGCCAAGCTAAAACCGACATGACACCCCAACGGAACATCACCTCCTCAGCTACTCCCCCCATCAGCATGCGCCCCCAAAGCCCCATCGAGCTCCTGAACTCTTCGATACGGCCGAGGTCTTGCGCAGCCATCCGGGGTCGGAAGACTTGGTAGTACAACAACAGGAACAGCACGCTGCTCAACGCCCCGACGATGAGCGCCGCTGGGAGCTGAGCTGCCGCCTCAGTCAACCCCAATCCCTCTCCATGAGAGACGGCCGCGAACCACGGTGCCCCCAGGCCGGTCCTGGGCGCCACGGCTGTGCCTGCGGCCGCCAGCCCCACCGCAAAGAGAGACTGCTGGACTGCCGCCCCCACCATTACCATCGGGACGGACGCCGTGATGTCACTCCGGCGGCTCAAAAGGCCCTTAACCTGCCCAGGAACGACCAAAACGATCGCTGGGCGGGAGAGCAACCCGCCCTTACCCGATTAGACCTTGGCTTGCCGGCTTATTATTTGCTGCAGTCATGTCCTGCAACAGGATGAAAAGTGCATCGATTCCATTAATAGGTTAAAGATGCTCTAAGATAAAAGTCATGATAGACTGAGCCATGTTCCAAGCTGGGAATGAGGCGTTCTCCATGCAGATTTCGTTCGTCGTAGAGAGCGTATCCGCCAGATATCATAAGCCATTTACTTTGGCGGTAACTCACATCCATTGCAAATTCAAGGCGCTTGCCAATGATTGCCTCAAAAGCTGTCGTTAACTTGTCGAATTGCTTTTCCGCACCAAAGCCGACTTCCGTTCGTTTTTCCCCCTCGAAAACATGTTCAACCGCAAATGGAAATCGCCATTCACCAAATCGATACCCGCTTCTGATCTTATAAGAAAGACCGTCTCGATTCATATAAAAAAGTGTGTTGGGTAATTCTAATCCTCGAAATTCCCAAGGATGAAATCGAGACGATTTTCCTGAGAACATTCTGACAAACTGGTAAACAAATTGATAACTGAGCGCGCTGGTGAATAGTGAAACTTTGCTGCCATTACCAATTTTATCATTATCAATGTTATAACCTCGGCCCTGATAATAATTTACTATGTTGGTAACGTCATTGAAAACGCCCAATCCGGATTCATAATTCCGGGCTGCCAATTTCCCATTTATATAAGGTATCAAAAATCCGATGTGTCCACCATTGCGATACAATTCATCTTCGATAAATTCGCTGAAGAGCATTTCATTATTCAGGCCACCTGTCTGCACCAGACCATACCAACCGTTATTGTTCACTTCATCAGTTAAGGGTGTAAAAAGTGTATTTTCGGGGAAGGCGATTGTAAAGCCCCCGATATTAAACAGACTCGACAAATAAAAGGATAAGAAATCATCATAGGTTTTTACCGAACCTGATAAAGCTGCATTCAAATCCGCATCAGTCGCAATCACCCCGTGGCCATAAAAGGGTTTAAAACCGACAGCTGCTACCCGCGTGCCATGGCCGTATTCATGGTATGCAAACGTAAAAGAGTTCGATAAAAATATAGACCCAGCAAAAAGTAGTAGTCCATTCGCGACATTCCGCAATTGGTGCGAATCATAAAAAAGAAATTTCTTGCCCCTTGTCGTAGAATTTATATCGGGTCTAACGATCAAATCTGCGGGAACGGTTGCCAGATTAAGCATTTCGATTCCGAACTGACCGACTGCTTTGTTTGAATAGCCTTGAATGATATAACGGGAATCGAATGACAGGGTACGTTGGCTGGTTAAAGATTGCGCCAAAATACTTTCTGTGTTTAACATAAGGTATGCAATAATCAAAATAGAGATAGAGAATATACGTATCCTAATAATCGTATTTTTTAAATTCTCCATCTTTGAAGTAACTGCTGTTTTTCGTCGTTCTTTAAACATTTTTCTCTCCTCTCTTGAGCGTCTAAGATATCGGATCCAATTATAGTTCATTATCTTTTTGAGAAGTTATAGCCAACGTTTACGAGTAAAAAGATAGGTCCATAAAACGTCTCATTCTGAAGGTGCACTTCGGCTTTGGCTAAATCATCAGGCTGTATTTCTAACCCAGAATTATTTACAGGGAAAAAATCAATATTTTCGGCATCTGGAAAACCGAGAGGTACGGTCAGGCCAATGTTGAAAGATAACCCGAATTTAAAGACATGATTGTAGCCCAGGCCTAATCCCGCACGATGAACTCTTTTCGAATTCCATGTTACATCTAGATCCGTTTGATAGTTATTATCCCCGATAAGCATTGTATCTGATTTACGACGAAATTTCATATCATAGTCAACTTTTCCAATATTTATATAAGCCAAAGAAACATATAAACCGAACATGAAGGGACTAATTCTTGTTTCAATGCTGTGCATTACCCCGGTTTTGTGATCCAAAACAATATTACCATCCTGGGCGGCATTGGTAAATCCCCATTCTTCTTTTAGGGTTAAATCTAAAGATGAAGAAAGAGAATAACCCAAATAAATAAAACGGTTAACATGATAACCGATGTCAATACCCGGTCGCCATTTATTTACTTTTACATCGTCTACTGTTTCATCGGCTAATGAATTTACTGTAACACTGAGCAATGCTCCTGAAAAGTTAGCTTGTAATTGAATGGGTCGTTCTAAGCGATTTTGAGCGTTGATGGTATTAATTGATACAAAGACAATGAAAAATAAAAGAAATTTGTACATTAGCTAGTCTCCTTTCAAAATATCAACCTAAAACAGTAACACTTCAAGGGTGTCTAACGCTTAAACTCAGCAAGCAGCGGTACGCTGCCGCCTGGAGTGACTGGTTTTAGATTTTAGATTATTGTTTGGTGATGGCAATCTGATGTAAATTGAGCGGATAACCATCGGTGGTGAGTTGACCGCCGTCATCTCCGAAAACGCCGTGGTACAGTCGCAGCGGCGTGCTCGAATCATCCACGTGAAATGCCTGCTTAAATGATTCTGGCTCGTTGGTTTTATTTGAAATGGCGGTTCCAGTAATTTTATTTGCCAGCACATTTTCACCCGCCAGTTCCACCTCGTAAGTCTCACCTATTTGAAAAGTCATAGTAAGAACTTCAGTGTCCATAGCCGGTCCAGAACAATTTGCTGTACCGTGAATATTGATCGTAAGGATTAGATTCGTCTCTTCGAAATTAAACGTTTCATGTAAGTAAACGCCATTCACTTCTGCGCACGTCTGCCAAATTCCCGTCATGTCGACCATGTTGCCGGATGCTGCAACCAGTTCTATTTTAGGTGTTTTTTGAACAGGTTCAACCATATTTCCGCCGCATCCAAAACTTAAAAACAATAAATTTATGAACATGATACCTGGATTCTTCATTTTGATTCTCCTTATATAATTGATTAATAATTATTATTTGCTATTTCCATTTATTCACTTTATCAAGTAAAACGTCACCGGGGACTATGCCGGAAATTTCATCCACAAGTCTGCCTTTGTTAAAAAATAAAAAGACCGGTAACGATCCGATTCGATATTTACTTGTTAGTCTCGGATTTTCTTCGACCAGCACCCGGTAAAATCGTACCTGTGATCCGTACTCTTCGGCCAACCTTTGTAAGCTTGGTAGCATAATCTGTGAAGCACCTTGCCATGAATTTGTGAACTCAACCAAAACAAGAGCAGATGTTTTAGCCAGGACATTCTCAAAAGTCTCATCTGTTAATTCCATAAAAAGGTCATCAGAAGTCATCTGTTTTCTCAAATTGGTTCGCATTTCTCATTGCAATTCTCGTAAAGGGATAACTCAGAATTCGTGCCAAAAATATTTGCAGAAAAACAACAGGGTCTATTTCATTATTAAATAATGATTTGGAGAGGTTGGATGAATGGAAGGGTTGTGAAAAAATAAAGAGAGTTTTTCTGATATATCAGTTTTTTCGGAAATATCAGAAAAAAATCAGGATGTGCGTTTGCTGATATTGAGTTTTTGTATGCGGGAGTAAAGAGTTTTGTCGTTTATACCAAGAATCTTTGCAGCGCCTTTTTCGCCACTAATTCGCCAGTTACACAACTCCAATGCTTTGATAATATGCTGACGTTCGTTTTCATCGAGGGAGGTCATGCTGTCATTTTGTTCTTGAGTTTTGGTAAAGTTTCCATCCAGTTTGAGTTGCTTGCCGGAACTGACAATGACAGCGCGTTCAATAACATTTTCCAGCTCGCGCACATTTCCCGGCCAATAGTACTCTTCCAAAATCTGAATCAGGTGCTTGGAAATCGTTTCGACGCTCTTGCCAGTTTTTGCAGCAAATTTTTTGATAAAATGATTCACCAAAACCGGAATATCCTTTTTGCGCTCACGCAGCGGCGGAACGGTAATGGGAAACACATTCAAGCGGTAAAACAAGTCTTCCCGAAAGCCACCCTCCCGGATAGCCTGTTCCAGGTTGCGATTGGTAGCGGCAATAATTCGGGTATCTACTTTGAGGGTTTGTGAACTTCCGAGCCGTTCAAATTCTCCTTCCTGTAAAACGCGCAGCAGCTTGCTTTGCAACTCAAACGGCAGTTCACCGATTTCATCCAGAAACAATGTGCCACAGTCAGCTAATTCGAACCGTCCGATTTTTCGCACCAGTGCTCCGGTAAAAGCGCCCTTCTCATGTCCGAACAACTCGCTTTCAATGAGGTTTGCGGGCAGCACGGCACAATTCACTTTAACCAACGGCCGGTCTCTGCGCGGGCTGAGATTATGAACCGCCCGGGCAATCAATTCTTTACCCGTTCCCGACTCACCTAAAATGAGCACCGTGGCATCGGTGCTGGCGACCTGTTCAACTTTGTGCAGGACATGATTTAGAGTTTCACTGCGACTGATTATATCCGTAAAGTTGTGCTCAGATTTGATCTCCTCCTGCAAATAAATATTTTCAACACGTAGACGGTCTTTCAAGGTTTCCACTTCGGAATGAGCTTTCTGCAACTCTTGCAACGCCCGTTGTCTTTGATCGATTTCATCCTCAAGTTCCAGGCTTTTGATTACGAGGTTTTTATTTAAACGGGCAAAATTGTAAGCCAGAAAAATGGAAATGGAAGCCAACAAACATAAGATACCGTATCTGTCCAGCGGGATGTCTTTTTCAAAGGATAGGGTCTGTAAAAATCCGAAATCGCCCATTTTTTTATAAATAAGAAAAAGAATAGTCAAACCGAGACCGAGACCGATAATCCAGAAGCCTTGCAACAGCATCGCACGTTTACGCAGCCATGAAACAAGAATGGTTCGCGAAATCTCCGCAACACTCAGCATAATAAGCAGCTGGCCGTAAATTGACGGAGTCAAGGGTCTGAACCAGGTGGCTGCGATTAAAATGGTTCCTAAAATCGCGATTCCGTAAAATTGTAACTGAGGTTTTTGGTAATAAAGGCTGTGTGTAAGGCGGATCATGGCCAGGGCAATAATAAGGCTGCCGGTATAATTTAAGCGCAAACTCCAAAGCACACTGTCAGGAGTTGTGCTAAAGTGGCGCTGTACATCAAAAAAGACGTTTAAGGCAAAACCCAGGGCAATTAATCCGAAATAGAGGTTTGCCTGTGGGCGTCTGTAAAAAAGGAACAGGGCGAGATGAAGAATGGCAAACGTAATACTTATCCCGGAAATCAGCATCTGGTGTGTCGTGCGATTGCGCAGGTCTTTTTCCAGGGTCTGAACAGCGCTTTGCAATGGCTCGATTCTAAAAAAGATCGTCGGTTGTTCACCTGACCAGGCAGGCTGTTTTAGAAAAAAGCTGGAGTACCTCAGGACCAGCAGGTGGGTAGATTGCCTGGTTGTTTTTTCGTGAGTCCTGAAGACGATTGGGTGAAATCTAGGCGACTCGTAAACAACCGCTTGCTCATTTTCTCTCGAATCGCCGACTTTTCCAACAGTGTGCAATAACGTACCATCGAGATAAACTTGCATGGCGCCACGAAGTGACAGCATTAGGGCCATGGGTCTTTCCCAGAGTGTCGAATCAACTTTTAGTTCGATACGGAACCAGCCGCTGCCCTGCCATTGCTCCAATGGAAATTCGTTCATCGGTATCCGGCTCCAGGCACTGTCGTTGAACTCCGGAACTGCCCAATGGCTGCTGTCGCCCGAATGAAAACGGTAAGCAGCGGGAAATTCGATCAGATTTTGCGCAGCACTTTTGGCAGGATTTATAATAAAAAGTAGAAGGAAGAGCAGTCCAATCAATCTAGGGAAAACATAGTTTCTAGGCATATACAAAGGATAACTATCGGAGAGTTAAAAATCAATTGAATAGAATTGGTGTGCGGAATTTGGATAGCAATTCTTCGGGAGAAATTTGAGATGCAATAGTGGCATAGCGACGGTATTAAGCCGTGCGCTTTTTGCATCAGCTTGAATACTTTGTTATAATTTTTTTAAGTGTATGGAATGGTGGAACTCCATCCTTTGACAGTTATTATTGTTATTTTAATCGGCGGGCAGCTTGTGGGGATTTTCGGGATGCTGCTCGCAGTTCCTACCGCAAGCATCATCAAAGTTACGGCTCGGGAATTGCACTGGGGATTAAAGAACTACCGGATTTTTTAGGAGAATCTTCTACTTTGTAGGTTCGAAATTCCGTACGAGT
>JADFPY010000206.1 GCA_022562085.1 candidate division KSB1 bacterium
GTCCGTGGCCATCCGTATTGCCGGCGAATTAAATTCTCTTTGCCATCCAAAAGGCGTTTGCACAATCCAGTTGACATGATTTTTTACGAGCGGTAGAAAATCCTCTTTCAGAACAGATTCATGACCGGCAACCCAGCTGACGCCTCGCTGCCTTTCCTTTACTATAAGTGACGCACCATTTGAATTCAAGCCGAGAAATAAAATCACCAGGGAGAATAAAATCAGCAAAAGTAAAATGGTTTTCTTCATGTTAATCATTCGGTAATAATGAAGCGCATAATTGGCCGGGTCTCCGAGCGTCTGAGGCATTCTTTAAATCCAGCCTTTTTGAATGCAGAAGCGAGCCCGTAAAAAGCAAAAACATCCGGCATTGGATTTTTCTTTGGTTCTACCGGGTAGCCTTCCAAAATTTTAGCTCCACGTTGTTTTGCAAAATCGATAGCTGACTTGAGGAGAGCAATATTTAAACCTTGTCTGCGATGGTTCTTTTCCACAAAAAAACAAACGATCGACCAAACCGGTTTATCATCAATTGGTTTTAGAATGCGCGAGCGTTCCAAAGCCGAAAAATCTTCTCTCGGTGCGACAGCACACCATGCAACGGGCTTCCCATTACTGTACGCTATGATTCCCGGAACATTGCCACCATCGACATGAGTCTTCATTGCCTTTCTATTACCTTCGCCTTTCTGTTTTTCAAATTCGGAACGTTTCAGGCGGTACCACATGCACCAGCAGCCCCCGCATGCACCTCGCGGGCCAAAAAGTTTTTCAAAGTCCGACCAACGGTCAGGAGTTAAAGGATGGAATTCGAGTTTTTGAATCACGGAACTGCTCCTACTTCCACCATCTCGTTCCAAAGCTCCTGCTTTGAAACGTTTTATTCAAACAACACGACCTGATCAACATCAGCCTCATAATTGACGCCGGGAAGCCCGAAGCCAAACAACTTGAGAAACTCTTCCCGGTACCCTTTAAAATCAGTCAACTCATGCAAGTTTTCCGTGGTAATTTTTGACCACTGCTCATCAACCTCAGCTTGAATTTCCGGGAGCATTTCGAGATCATCCAACCGAATACGACCGGTTTCATCGGTTTCAGGTACGCTGTCTTGATAGATCTGAGTCGCAAAAAGGCGTTGGGTTTGCTCGATGGGGCCTTCATGGGTGCCCGCCTCTTTCATTATTTTAAATAAAAGAGAAATGTATAACGGCACAACAGGTATCGCAGAACTGGATTGAGTAACGATGGCTTTCATGACGCAAACGTAAGCGCTGCCATCGCGGGATTGAAGCCGCTCGTTTATAGACTTTCCTGCCCGTTCTAAATCTTCTTTGGCTTTACCGATGGTCCCGTCTCGATAAATCGGCCAGGTGAGTTTGGGGCCGATATAAGTGTAGGAAATAGTTTTACACCCTTCAGCCAGAAGTCCGGCGCTATCTAAGGCGTCCATCCACATCTCCCAGTCTTCGCCGCCCATGACAGCGACGGTTTCGGCAATTTCTTCCTTTGCCGCCGGTTCCATGTGTACCGCTTTTACCAACGATTTGTCTGTGTCGAGAGTTTGACCGTCGTAATCTTGACCAATGGGTTTGAGAACGGATTTGAAAACTTCTCCGCTTTTAGGGTGGGTGCGCCGCGGCGAGGCCAGACTGTTGACAACAAGATCAACTGGGCCGACATCTTTCTTCAATATCTCGATGGTCGCTGCTTTGATTTCATCCGAAAACGCGTCACCGTTGATACTTTTTGCATAAAGTCCTTCAGCTTTGGCCAGTTTCTCAAAAGCAACGGAGTTATACCAGCCGGCGGTTGCCGGGCGTTTTTCAGACGGCTCCTTTTCGAAGAAAACACCCACCGTGTTGGCCCGGCAGCCAAACGCCGCGGTAATTCTGGAGGCAAGACCATAGCCGGTAGATGAGCCGATAACCAGAACATTCTTCGCACCCTTTTCAATTAACCCTTTGCTTTTTATGGTGTCGATTTGCTCTTTTACGTGCGCTTCGCAGCCAGCCGGGTGTGCAGTAAGACAAATGAATCCTCGAACTTTGGGTTTGATGATCATGAGTTATCCCTTATGTTAAAATCTGCTTGGACAAGTTTAGTGTCGCATATTTACGGAATATTAACGTAAAATTCAAGGGTCAATGCTGATCAAAGAGCATCTGATTGCCATCCGGATCTTTTAACATCGCCGCCAGATCGTCCGATTATAAACTCCTTTCTTTTGAAAAGTTTAGTTTAGATTGATTTGAGAGACTATCGCATCGGCAGCACGTCTTTCCAATCCGTGTTTTCCGGCGGCTCCCAAAGCTCAATACGGTTCCCCTCCGGATCCATGATCCAGCCAAAACGGCCATATTCATATTCTTCGACTTTATCATCGACTTCCACACCCTCTTTGCGCAGTTGTTCGAGCAGCTTGGCCAGATCAGCGACACGATAGTTGATCATAAAAGGCGCGTCGCTGGGTTTAAAGTAGTCCGTATCTTTGGGAAAAAGGCTCCAAACTGTGTGACCTTTTTTCTCAGAATTTTGATGATTCCACTCAAATACTACGGAGCCGTATTCGTCCGGAGTCATGCCAAGATGTTTTTTGTACCAATCCCGGAGTTTTTCGGGGTTTTGAGCTTTAAAGAAAATGCCGCCTAATCCGATAACGCGTTCCATTTACCTTCCTTTCTGGTGTTTTTTTAAATTAATATTTAGACTTCTGCAAAACAGCTTAGTTTTGTCATTTCACAATCCTTTACTTTTGATTTGAACTTTCAGGCGGCGGACTGTGATTTCCCATGTCCACAATAACTTTCCAATTTCCTCCAGCCTGTTTTTTCCAGACGTTGAGATATTTGCCCTGACCCGTTTGCTCCTGGCCGTCTTCATCTTGCCATTTTGCCTGGTAATTTCCCCAGGTGTAACCCATGTCCCCGGAGGCCGAAACTTCAGCACGCTGTGGCTGCCAGGTCAAAGTCACTTTCGGGCCTGCCAACATATTTTCGTAAATTTTATCCCGGCCAAAAATCGGTTCTGCATTGTGTGGCAACTGTAACGCGTCTTCAGCGAGATACAATTTGAAAGCCTCTGCCGCACCCCTGACTCGTGAGGTTTCGGAAAACTCAATGTCGGTTTCGAGGAGTTTCAGGCGATCCGGTTCAGTGTCTTTGACTTCCTCGCTGCAGGCTGAAAATATGAATAAAAACCAAAGTAGAATTTTAAGCATTCTCAAAATAAAAATTTTCCTCCAGTATTGCATCTTTTATTTGGGAACTAAAGGACATTCTTTTAATATTACACTTGAGGTCAAATGTCAAGAAGAAAATTTTGGATTTGTTGTTTTTTTCCCAAACTTTAATATTTCCTGCAAACCAATTTGGATTTTTATTGTCTTATCTTTTATCAGCATCTATAATTCCTTTAAGACGATCTTTTTCTCGAAAAATATCGCAAGCCAACCATTCTGCTAAAGCCAAATTTGTTAAAAACAATAAGGAGGCCTAAAATGAATCTTAATTTCAGATTTCTCAAACTATCCGTTTTAATGCTTTGCTTTTTCACGATCCAGGTCCTTGCTCAAGGGGGCAAAATCGAAAGGACGTTTAAAAATGTAAAAGAAGTTAGAATAAAAACCGTCAGTGGCAACTGTATCGTGCAAAAAGGCGACAAGAACGAAGTCAAAGTTGTTGTGACCTATTCTTATGATGACGAAGACTATGAAGCAGAAATGGATCAGCGCGGCGACCGCCTTATCTTGCGGGAAAGATTTGTGGGCCACCGGGGTAGCTGGCGCGGCCGGTCGATGTGGAAATTGACGGTACCGGATAAAACGGATATTGAGTTCTCTACAGCCTCCGGCGATCTTGAGGTTGCGGACTTGAATTCGGACATTGAAGCCGAAACCGCTTCAGGTGATATTGTCCTTAAGAAAATGAGCGGAAACTTCGATGTCAGCACCGCCAGCGGCGATATTGAGGGTATGGATTTGCAAGGTAGGATTGACCTGGGAACCGCTTCCGGAAATGTTGAATTGCGCGGCTTCACAGGTAATGTTAAAGTTGGCACGGCCAGCGGCAGTATTCGCGTAGAAAATGTCAAAGGTGAAATCGATCTGGGCACCGCCTCCGGCAATATCGATATCAGGGCCTGCTCAGGTGAGTTCGAAGTCGGCGCCGCCAGCGGCGATGTTGATGCAGCCAATGTAGTTATCGAAGGCCGCAGTAACTTCAGCGCCGCCTCAGGAGATGTTAAAGTCTCTTTGGGAAAAGAACTCGCCCACAACTTGAAAATCTCTTCCGCTTCGGGGGATTCGCGCCTGAGCTTTAACGGCCACCCCATTCGCGGCTTCATCGAAATGACCGCGAGTGGGCGGGCGGTTTTGGAGAATTAGATTATACCGAACTTAAATCGGGTGCGATAACTTGGCTTAGGTTAGTTATAAGGAAGTGATAACCCTAATCTAATATTAAATCTCACTTTATTTTCCGTAGCATGTTGCAGGCTTTCACCTTTGCCCCAAAAGAGCAATAGTGTTGGAAAGAAACTCCTGAACTTAAATGGTTTGATATGAGCTTCAATACTTTTTTTTCTCAGGAGTAGCCAAGCTTCAAATGATGGATACTTAAAGAATAACGAAGCTTCAAAATAACCAATATTCTCTGTTAGTAAAGCTGATTTTTTTAAGGTATCACCATTAGAATCTATGAATTTCACTTCGGACTTAGACCAGGGATACCACACTTTTACAAACGACTTAAACCCGTAGTTTTTTTTGTTATTCGTCTTATTCTTTTTCGCCTTATATAAATCAAGCTTGGCATAAACTCTGGTCCAGCCTCTCGAGTCAAAGCCATCTATACCATTCGACTCGTGTTCAACACCTATTTCGGAAGCATATTTAAAATATTGGGACCCTGTAAGAGTCTGCAGAAATTTTGTAATGCGGTTATCTGAGTAGAAAAATGCTCCGGGATTGAAGTTATGCTCTCTAAAGGGTCTTGAGTCTTTGGATAATGACCAAAACGATTTTTGACTATAAGTAACAAAGAAAAATCGAGACTTCTTAACAGTTACCCCAAAGGCATAGCTTACCTGGAATCGTGCATCAGGGAAAGATTCAAACAAATCCTTGTCATTATCATATATCTCTATTACAAAATAGTTAGGTTTGTATAACCTAAAAACATAACGGGTACTATCGTCGTCAGCAATCCTCACTTGAGCGTAGGCAGAAGAAATACATAATAATGCACCTATTATTAAGACCGATTGAATATAGGTCCTTGGTTTTGACATGACATATATTCCTTATTTTTTAAATGACCCACCAGAATTATTATTTCCATATAAGACTGCATCTGTGCTTTAGAATATGGCGCGGCTGATGTCTATCTCAGAAAAAATGCAGAATCTGATATCATCTTCACCCGGACCAAGATTGGCATTAAAGCGCAAACCAAGGGGCATCCCAATGATGGGTAGGTTAGGTATGCAGTGGTCTGGCTGAAAGGTTCGCCACAATCGGAAACCTCATCTCCGTGCCGATTACACCCAACAAACAAGAGATTTAGTGAAAAATAAATACTACAATAAATGAGGTATATCGCATCAATGCTCCTCCATAATTCTAAAAAAAGTCTTTATCAATAGCTTTCGGGTTTGAATTATACGGCTATGATAAAACAGTCAATTACCTAACCAACCGAGAAGACGCAGCTATTACAGCTGACTGTTGAAACGAAATCTTCCACGACTTAAAATCCTTTTTTAAGGCATCCCTTCGAGCGAGTCGAAGTAGAAAAAAATGCGACAGAAAATTTCTTAGAAGTGATAATTGAGGGATGAGATGTTTTATAACTAAGAAATTTCTTTTTCAAAATCAACAAAGTTTTTCTGAGTTTTGCTTGATTTAACAAATAAGAGACGTTTAGATAGACAAATCTCTCAATCTAATTGGAAGTTTTTGAAATCAAAGGAAGAAAAGCGGGTCGGTTGTAAACGAAGAATTACAAACTTGCGGTGTAAACCGCCTCTGCAATCTTAATATCCTGCACCGCAACTCCGGTCAGGTCGGCTATGGTGATTTGGGTGTCTGAAGTACGACTTGGAGCTTTTTCTAAAATAATATGTCCCAATTCCACAAGCTTCTCTGAGGTGCTTTGCTTTGATTGCCTGATAAGTTTCACCGCGCTCGAGGCATTGGGAGATGCTGTCCACAACCACGAGGTCCGCATGACCGAGAATAGCCGCATCCAGCTCTTGTTTTAGAGGCGTGTCAGATCCCACGGCTGTGATGTGGGTGCCCGTCTGCAAATCGCGGACATGAAGTAAAGGCTCAATGGCTGGCGTTGTGGTGACAACCAGATTGCAGGTTTTTTAGTTCTCCTACCGGCGGCACCACTGCTTTGCCGGCGGAGTAGGCTGCAAATCCTTCTTCAATCGCCGGGAGCAAATCGAGGGAAGGCAGGATTTCTTTGATTTGATCGAGGGTTATGATTTTTGTTTGTGGATTCATGAGATTAATAAACTCAGGAATTAAATCATAAAAAGATTCTTCACTTCGCTTCGCTCCGTTCAGAATGACGTAAAAAACCTACGTCAACTCAACAACCAACTCATGAATGCGATCGAGAGCAGGAACGAGGTATTCTTTCGGCAGACCAAAACTGATGCGCACAAAATGATCCAGGCCGAAGTGGTCACCGGGAACGATCAGCACGCTCTTCTCTTTACACAACCGGTTTACAAATGATGTGGAATTGATATCAAGGTTATAGCGAATGAAAGCAATGGCAGAAGCATCCGGAGGCGTCAGACTGAAGATATTTTCGTGGCTGTTCATCCACTCCTGCAAAATCGGGAAGCCGCGGCGAATGTAGTCGCGGGCTCTTTGGATTAATCGCGGTCGAACTTCAGGTGACAAGGCAATAGCTGCCAGCTTGTTGGAGAGCATGGTCGCGCTTAAGGTAGTGTACTCGTGCCGTGCCCAAATCTCATTGGTTGTCTCTTCCGGAGCGACCGTCCAGCCGAGACGCAGACCGGGCAAACCGTAAGCTTTGCTCATGCTTCCCACAGCGACGACTTTATCATAACGTCCATAGAACGAAGCATTCTCTTCTTCGGAAACCCGATCAGCGCCGCGATAAACCTCATCAGACAGAATCCAGGCACCGGAACGCCCGGCGCAGGCAACGATTGCAGCCATTTCAGCTTCAGACAATGTGTGTCCGGTGGGGTTGTTTGGGTTGCAGACAGCGATGAGTTTAGTTTCAGAAGTCACTGCTTCTTCAAGCTCAGCAACATTCATCCCCCAACCCTCTTTTTCCTGCAATTGAAAAGTTTTGATTTTCAAATCATGGTTTTTAGCAATGCCCCAAATCTGCATATAGTTCGGCAGCATTATAACACATTCATCACCGGGAGAAAGCAAAGTGCGAATGGAAATGTAGTTCGCTTCAATAGCGCCGACGGTTACGAGTACATTTTCAGGTTTTGCGCCCGGATAAAGCCGAGCAATATTTTGCCGCAGCTCAGGGATGCCGTTGACATGGGGATAATTTATGTCGGTTTCGAGCAATTTGTCGAGACTCCCGGGCTGTTCATCCAGCAACTCGCGCAGCAAAATCGGATGCACGCCGCTTTCCGAGAGATTGTACTCGACGCCCTGCTCATATTGGGACATCATCCGTTCCATTTCAAAAGGTTGGAATGTAGTCATGAATTTCTCCGTCTTTTTTAAAAAAATAAATTGCACCTCAAAACCACGAGGAACACAAAGATCATTTAGCTTGCATTATTCATAAGATTTCACCACAGAGACACTAAGCCTGTCCTGAGCCTGCCGAAGGGACACAGAGAATAAAAGATTTATAAAGAGAGCGTGTTCAAAACAAAGTTTTTGAAATCGAAATTGATTACGCTAACATATGTTCAATATCTCCAATATAATGAAACCTCTGTGCCTTTGTGTCTCTGTGGTTCATGAATTAT
>JADFPY010000207.1 GCA_022562085.1 candidate division KSB1 bacterium
AGGAGTTGCGCATTGCCACTTTGCTGAATGCCGGCAAGATTAAGAAACGTACAGGCCATTGTGTTAATCGCATTGTGTTCGAATTGTTTTTAATTCCGTTTTTGATGTTTTCCAACGTCTACTTATTCGTGCATGCCCAATATGAGAAAGCGGTTTCTCATAAGAATCGATTTTATCGTCTTCTTGAGAATGCCAATTATAACTGGCGGAAATTTCAATTGAATTTATCATATCGTGTTCATCAAAAAATTACTCAAGAATTACCTTCGGAACTCTTCTTTGTTCTGGATGAAACCATCGTGGAGGTCAAAGGCAAATTGATTGAAATGGCTTCTTATGTTTACGACCATACCGTTGGTAAAAGCGTTTTAGGCTTTCAGAAG
The DNA here is from genome assembly GCA_022562085.1 of candidate division KSB1 bacterium. Lineage (NCBI taxonomy): Bacteria > Pseudomonadati > Candidatus Zhuqueibacterota bacterium. The sequence goes on from JADFPY010000207.1 coordinate 384, forward strand.
CTGGTTTTAGGGCTTTTTGATGAGCACCATTTCATCCCAATTGGTCAAAGAATCTGTACCAGTAAGCGTAGGCCTGAAGCAAAAAGTAAGGCAACAAAATATAACAAAATCCCTAAATCTGAAAGGATTGCTGCCAATAGCCCGGGCGCCATTGAACGAGCAGAAGCGACGCAATCGAAACTCGACAAGGCGTTTTCCTTACTTAAGCAGGCTAAAAACAAAGGGTTTGGGGCATCTACACTTCTGGTGGATTCCTGGTTTTGCTTCAATTGCTTTCTGATCAAAGTGGTCACACAACTGAAACTAAACGTCATCTGCCAACTGAAAAATTTGCCCAGAACCAATAAATATCTCTACACAGGTCAGACCTATTCTTTGAAAACCCTCTTTACTGGCGTTGCTGAACCGAAACTAAGAATGGTAAAAAAATATCAGTTCAAACAAGCCATTGTGACCGTCTCGCTGCCAAACTCGGATGTTAAGCTCAAAATCGTATTCGTACAAAATCCAGAACAAGATAAATGGTATGCCTTTGCCGCTACCAATCCCAATCTAAGCGCCGAAGCCATCCTCTCTGCCTATTCAAAAAGATGGAGCATAGAAGTCTATAAGCCAAACAATTGCTCAAATCTGGGGTTTGTATAAACAATTACACCGTCACTAGTTCGGATGAGGTAAACCCCTTCTGACATGTTCTCCAAGATTTCTTTGTGAAGACGCAACTCTTCTACCACCTGCTTGCGCTCCATCCTGTAGGCTATAGATTTCTGCTTCATGGGGTCACCATACAGTGCAAAATCGCATGAATCTGGTTAGTACCAGAAACACGAACTTTAGGCTACGTCGGATTGGTTTTATTCACTTGGGCAGCGTAGGTGCTTTCAAAAATCATATCTGCGTTTTTGGGAATAAAGCCCTGGAAATAATATTGTGGCTCTACGAAACGTTCGGCAAATTCCATATAGGAATAGGGAATGGAATGAGTGCCATCTAAAAACTCGACCTCCATTTGGTTCGCCACTGTGGAGCTCTGCATCAAGCAGGCAGCCGGGCTTCCCTTGATTAATCCCCCTGCCGTATTCATCGGAATTTCATTTTCCAGCAATAGATCGTTCAATGCCTGAATATTGGAGATGTTTGCCAGGGCATTAACCGATATCGTAAAATGATTGACCCGATTGCCGTAAGCAAGCACCCAGGCCGCATATTCACTGGCCTCATTCAAGCTTTGATAGTCCGCGTAAGAAGGCTGTGCCCACGGACGTGAGTCCAGGTACTCTATGATCTTATCCGGCTCCGCGATTGAAATTTGATCGTTCGGGTCGGATTCAATGGGGTCCGTGTATTTTTTAATGACGGATTGCGTTGACTCCGGAAATAAACTCACGATCAATTCACTGATAAATACCTTGGGAAGGGAAAGATGAGGTGGTCGATACCAATACGCATTGAGTTTCTTATCTTCAAAGTACATGCGCTCCATCTTAGTGTATCCCAGGTGAATGAAAGGTTTTTCCAATGACGCAATGCCAAGATTTGGCATTCCAAACGAACGAAAGGCTACATGATCATTAACAAAAGAGTCATTCTTGCCTTGAATAATTTTAATGGCTTGCCGGGCATAAGGCACTTTCTCTAAATAACCTTCCATTAATGCCTCAAATACCTGCTCTATGACTGCTAACATCAATCCTCCTTTATTTTAGTAATTTAGACCTCTGTAAGATTAATAAGTTATTGTAAATAAAAAGCTTGAATTAGTGATTTTGCCTTGCATTTCCTTTCTACAAATTCCACTTCCTCCTTGGGTATAACCTCATCGACCGTTTTTCCAATTATTTGTTCATCAGTAAATCCAGTCTCATTCAACAACGCTTTATTAACAGCAAGAATTCGGTTGCGATTATCAGGTTCAACTTTAACGAGGCATATGCAATCCGAAACCGTATCAAAGAGCAATGAAAGGCGTTCTTTACTCTCATAAAATTCCTCCTGCGCCTGTTTGCGCTCTATACTGTAGGCTGTAGATTTCTGCTTCACAAGGATCACCTGCCTTTCAGGTCTTTTGATAAATCTTTTGGCTCAGCTTAGATGTGAATAATCCCGGGGAAAACCAAAGGCAGCGCTACGGAAGGTAGGTGTCAAGTAACTTTATTGGAAAGAAAAATCAAAAGGGAAATAATCATCCTGCTTTGCTATTGTGGAAATCTACAATAATTTAACTGTAGCAGGAACAAAAATATTGAAATCATTACATTTGATTATCTACCCTCCTGGAGAGAATCGTTCATTTATTTGGAAATTCGCTCAACCATTTTGTTTTAGTTAAAGTTACAGTTTTATAATAATGTAAAATTCACTTCAAAGTCAAGGAAAAACTTTTACAGCCATTCTGACTGCCGTAATGCCATTATAAAATGAAAGATTCGATAGGGCGAGACCACCCAAAGAATTAACGGACGAAAAGGAGGTGATGTCTATTGAAGAAGAAAATTATTCTTCTAATTAGTTTGGCTTACTCGCGTAACATTGTAATTCTGGTCAAGCTCAATAATCTCGTCCATGGCACTGTTCACGAGCCGACCGAGTTTTTCCTCGCGTTCCCGAACTTCTGCCTCTGCCCGAATGCGTTGCAATTCGGCCGCGGCACGGGCGGCAAAAATCCTGATCAGCGCACGGTCATTCGGTGCTTCCGGCAATGGTCAGCTATCCAGCACGGCCAGGTGACCAAGGATCTTGCCATCGACGTCAAGAAGGGGCACACCTATGAAGCTTACGGCATCCAACGGTTGCAGTCCGGGTCATCCGGTCTTTGCAAGATATTGTCGGTGCGAACGGAAAGTAAAGGGTTGTTTTGTTGGACGCACCTTGCTTCGCAGAATCTGAGACTGTCAGGTCAGTCAAGGTCTTAGGGTGTGTGATTCTATTGCGCACAATAATCGATCTCTGAAAGGCGTCCCAACCGGAGCCGCTCACCTCTAGCTCAAAACTTGAGCCAAAGGCTTTGGCAAACGCTTTGAAGGAGAACCGAAGGTTGAGAACCGAAGGTTGTCCGTAAGCCTTAGAAACTTCGGCTGAACCCTAACTTCGCCATTGTTTGCCAGAACGTATTGTTCTTCTCTGAGCATCGCAAGTTCAGGCTCGGAGAAAACAGTTTGCCGCTCCGCGTGTTGTAGCAACGCAAATTCTTTCCGAAGAGAGGTCTCACCTTCGACCTGAGCAAAGAATGCTCTAAACAGGGTCCTCCGCCTTAGCTGCAGGTCGGGTTGGTTCAACTCTTGACCGGCCGCAATCAGATCATTCGAAAGTATCTCGATTAATGCCTTATACGGTTCCCAATCTACCACTAGCATGCCTCGTCTGTTGGAAGATACATCTAATGATTTCTAACATTTAAAATGAGTTGCGCAAAGATGTCGTTATTACTACGCTGCGATGCTGTTCAATACTCTGTGCGAAGCCCTGACTAAAAATCACGACCCAGCCCTTTGCGCCAGCTCCATTTTTTTGTTAGGCATTGACTTCTCTTTTCAACAGTCTCGTTAGGTGGCGAACCATTATTTTATTGGGAACATATGCCACTATCTCATGAGTAGCATTTTCTTTGTTTCCACAAATTCGTTTCCAACCTGCAATTCGTAGAAATAAATGCCGCTTGCAAGGTTACTTGCATCAAAATGAGCAGCATATGTTCCTGCCTTCTGAAATTCATTAACTATTGTCTCGATTTCCCTGCCAAGTATATCATAAACTTTCAAGCTCACATAACCTGAATTTGGCAGCGAATATGAAATTCTCGTTGATGGATTAAACGGATTCGGATAATTCTGAAACAAGGTAAATTCCTCAGCATTTGCATCCGGGGAATCCGGAAACTGCTCAATGTCTGTGGGAAAATTACTGCATAATAAACTATCAACTGTAGCGGCAGCATCTGTTATTGTTGTTGTATTATTAATAAACCCTCCTGAGCCGATTGATGTTTGGGTTGAGTTTACTATAGTTGCGGTGTTACCGACAACCGTGCCAGCGGTCGACTCGTTGCACCCGCTACTACCAAATTCATCGGTTTTGATCAAGTACACATCTTTATCACCTGCACCGAAACTCTCGGAATATCCTGCAATAACATACCCACCATCAGTAGTTTGTTGAACCGACCAGCCGCGATCATTACTAGCACCTCCATAAGATTGACTCCATAGAAGGTTGCCATCGGAATCTGTGCGGAGCAAGTAAACATCACCAGCATTTCCAAAGCTTTCCGTATAACCTGCTACGATATACCCTTCATCGGTGGTTTGCTGAACGGAATGGCCAAAATCAGAAGAATTACCACCATACGTTTTCGCCCACGAAATATCTCCAATACTATCGGTCCTAATAAGATAAACATCTGACATTCCTGTGCCAAAACTGCTCGTATACCCTGCTATGATATACCCTTCATCCAGGGTTTGTCTAACGGAATAACCATAATCAGCAGCACTACCGCCGTACGTTTTCGTCCACATCAGATTTCCGCTGCTGTCGGTTTTGACTAAATAAACGTCTGCACTGCCTGCACCAAAACTCAAGGTCTCCGAAACTAAAATATAGCCCCCATCTGTAGTTTGTTGCACAGCCCTTAAACGATCCTCATTGCTTCCACCGTAAATTTTTGTCCACAAAGTATCACCTTGAGCATCGGTTTTGATTAGATAGACATCATGTAGCCCAGCGCCAAAACTGTTGACATGTGCTGAAATAATATACCCGCCATCTACCGTCTGTTGAATTGAGTAAGCTCCATCCGCACTGCTTCCGCCATAAACCTTTGTCCACACGATTTCTCCATTTGCATCGCACTTGATTAAATAAACATCATGACTCCCCGCTCCGAAACTTCCAGAATGTGCTCCGATGATGAATCCTCCATCTGTGGTCTGCTGAACTGTCCAAGCATAATCAGTATTACTTTCTCCAAACGTTTTTGTCCAGAGCATACTACCCTTAGCATCCGTGCGAATTAAATAAACGTCGCGACTGCCAGCTCCAAAACTCGTGGTATAGCCGGCGATAATGTATCCGTCATCAGCATTTTGTTGAACCGAATAGGCGTAATCTACGTTTGTTCCACCGAAAGTTTTCTGAAAAGTAATCTGGGCATTCACAGTGTTGGTGAAAAAAAAAGAGAATGATAGTGCGATAAATGTTTTTATAATTGCTTTCATTTATCTTGCTAATTTATGGATGGAGTTTTAAAAAATCCCTTCGTAATCGCCTTAGAAGGGTAATTCCCCGTAATCATTTCATAAAGCACGACACCCATAGACCAGATGTCTGTGCCGGGCTTTCTCTTCTTCGCCCATGGCTTGCAGTGGTAAGAACTTGAGGGCGACCTCGCGTTTGAGTTTGGTGTCCTCGGCTTTGTAAACGACACCCATACCGCCTTCGCCAAGCTTCTCAACGGTTTTGTAGTGAGAGATAGTTTTGCCGACCATAGTCTTTTAGAGAAAGAAATGACAGGATAGTTAGAAAAAGATAAGCGAGAACGATTTAATTGTCAAGGATTTCCAGCAGTTCCGAAGCCTTAGGCGGGGTCTACTGGTCAATGATTGATATGACCCAAAACGATGTTCATACCTTTAAAGAGTGGTGTGATGAAAACGGCTTCGAGGACGTGTTTCACGACAAATTTAATTCTCAGCATTTTGAAATGGCGATGATTGCCTTTCACGAAGCCAGGGCGGGTGCGTGCAAACCAAAAGAGGAGAGAATGCAAGTTGGGGAAATTGAAGAAACGTTAGCGGGACCGAAATAAAAAATCCCTGCGTTTCAGTGTGGGGCAATCAAAGAACCGAGACATGCGCGGTGGGCACCGCCTGTACGTTTTTTGCGTCCACTGAATCCCGAAAAATCAGGATGAGGCGTGCAATCTGACCGTCCAGAGCTAAGCTCCCAATTTAAAGGTATTAGCTCTTTGATTTATGCCACATGGAAAATCTACAGGGATTTGAGCTGTGTGAAGTTTATTAAAAATGACAATAAAAGTCAAGGAGAAAATTGCTGATTTTTCGCAAATTACTTGACTTGTTTTGGTTTCCAGAACACCTCAGAAACTAAGGAGAGCCTTTTAATGGTTTATGGCAGCCATTTCCGGACGCAAAAGAAAGCAGATATGCGAACGCATGGAACGAGCAAGAGAAATTGTGAGTTTCTATTAGATAAGGTGTATCCGCACCTCGAGAAAGTGGCTTAGAGGCCAAATATGAAAGCCGTTTGGATGGAATAACCTCGTTGCCGACGAGTCCTTGTTTTTTATTTTTGTCTTAGCCTCATTTAGCTTGATGAGTCTAATACGGAAGCCAATTTAAAGTGCAGTTGATAGGCATTATCTTTTTAATCCTGGCAATTATGCGGTTAGCCGGGTTTATATTCAAGACCGCCGAAGCTGATGAAGTGAGAATCAATTCCTATGGCTTGGCCAAAGCTGGCCTTATAGCCGTAGTGCTCAATCTCTTTATTCCTGCCCCCAGAGTCACTACCTTCCTGGGAGCCTTCAGTTTGTGGTCTTTCAGTGGAGCGCTGGCGCTTATGCTCTTGGCTTGGGATAAAACGCGTGATCAGAGGAGAAATAAAAAACCCTGAGTCGGAAAACCAACTCAGGGTAGTCTCCCATATACTGGTAGGATATTTGGTGGGATTCTTAATTAAGAAAAGTGACGTTAAAAAGCAAGTGTTTTTACTTTAAAACGCAAGGGAAAATTTCACACTTTAACCAAAGTGTGAAATGGTAAAATAGGTAGGGGGACACTAATTACTGCATTAAATATAGATACTGCCGACGTTAATTATTTTTATTTATGCCTATCGGGGAATATGACCAGTATTAGTAGACCAAGGTAAAAGAACCATCCGAGTAAACCCCATGCGCGATGGTAGCCTTTGCTCTTTGCATAGAAGGTACATCCCCAAACAAAGGCAATGGCTCCACCCAAGGAGCAAATCCAAACAAGAACTATATCCAATTCAGGGAACCCACCAAATATTTTGGGTACAAAGCGGCTTATAATCAATGTAATGGTTCCAACGACTATCAAGGCAATTGCGTTGTCTTTGTATTCAACTATCATTAGGATTGTTCCGCGTAAGAAGGATTGAATTCAAAACTAAAATTGATAAAAAGAGTCAACTAGTACTCAAGGAATTTGCAAATATCGACCAATTTAGAAACATTGTTACAACTGATTTGAATTTGTACTTTCCTACGATTTAAAAGATTTATCAACAAGCAATAGAGTGTAAAGCCTGCAACTATTTATCCGCTAATTTTTATCAGACGGTCTCTGGCTCACCGAGCCCGGCCCGAATTAGCAGGTAGTCCACCAACAGGGGAAAAGGGTCGAAGCCGATGACCTGCGGCGCATCAGCCACGAAGTTGGACATGACGTTGATGTCGTAATAGTATATCTGCCCGTCGCGGGCGTTGACCAGATATTCCACGCCGCCGACTTCGATGTGAGCCGCAGTTGTGATGCGCTTCACGTCTTCAATAACCTGGGCCGTTGGTGTGTATCCTTCCACCATTTTATCCCGGCCGGAGACGT
>JADFPY010000208.1 GCA_022562085.1 candidate division KSB1 bacterium
ATGATAAAAATAAAAAGGGCTTTGTTTTTGCTCAGAAACTATTAGTTTGAAAGAAAATGCAGAGCAAAAGCAATTAATGTATAAGCTCATGCAAATGGGAGCGCAATGGGCATGAAGAGCCGTACTTTATATAGCGTGTCAATTCCGCATCGTGAACCGACCTACGAACTACATAGCAAAGCTGACAGAGAAGAGCCGTATGTCACGCAGTTCGAGGTGGTTGCAGAAAGCCCAGAAGAAGCAGTGGAGTTTGCGAAAGAACGTTTCGAGCAACTTTCAGAGGAATCGTTAGTGAGGTGGACTCGGGTCATCGACAAGCAAGGAATTACTGTCTTGAAAAAGGGGATTCCGCTTTCTTAAACCACCAAACTTAGAATAATCGCAATTGACGATGATTCTACAACTCTTGGATACACAACCAAATCAAGTCGAGTTGTGCAAACACGTCGTCAATTCAACTCAATGTGTGCAACTGTCCCTGTTAAGTTTCTCTATATCTTTATCTCTCTGTCGCAATAACTCTGTAGCTTATTTTGAGCGGAACATTCTGCTTTCCTATATTTTGAGCGGAACATTCTATGTCTTGGTGACGGCTGAGGAAAGATAATATGTGTCCCAAAAATTATACCACAGGCTTTTTTAATTTATGAACCCCTTGCTTATCGTAAAAACCCAAGTCATCCAACTTCGCTTCAACAGCATTTCCCAAGCCGGTATATCAAAACCCTTAAACGGCTGGTTGCTGATAGAGTCGTTTTTATATCCCCAGTTGAACAAAATTTTAAGCCGTCGTAAAAACATAGATTGACTCGTAGGGTTATATTTTTTAGATTCCAAGAGGTCGAGGTATTTATATAGTTTTCGCTTTTTCAATGAACCGGCTGGCTTATTCCCGAACCACTCTATAAAAGCCTCAACTGTTGTTTTCATATCAGCTTTTGTCCTGGGTCTCAATTTTTGTTTTTGTTTAAGCCAAAGAGTTAAGAGTTGAGAAACCGAAACCGTTTCGTATTCCGCTTCCAGTTTTTGCCCTCGCTTGACGGCTTGAATTTTGTCTCGTGTTTTTAGACTGAATGCCTTTTGCTTGCCGTTGATAACAATAGCGAGCCAGTAGATGCCGTTTCTTTGGTAGGTTGAAGCCATCGTTAAGTATCAGTTTTGGGATTTAGTGTCAGTTTACGGCTTATCCGAAAACCAGTGTAGTAAAATTGTAGTAGTATTTTCGCTTATTGAGGAAAAAAAGAGGGTAAGTTTTGGATAAACAGTGTGGGCGATACTGGACTCGAACCAGTGACCCCCTGCTTGTAAGGCAGGTGTTCTAAGCCAACTGAACTAATCGCCCTTGTTTTTCGGTTCTCAATGTAATAATTATATTGAAAAAGTCAAGGACATTGTTAAACGCAACACCCTGAACTTAGATTTCTCCCTTTACTATCACTTGTTTATATCAATTTACAATTTGAGGGGCAGAAAATTTTGACTTTGTTTGATGGGGAACAAATAGTTGGCCGTCACGATATCATCTGGAACGGCCGAAATGGCGAAGGAGCCCCGGTAGCAAGCGGCGTTTATTGGGTTCGGAAGGAGGCAAATAATCCTTCGACAGGCTTGGGACAAGGGTTCGTCAGAGTGAGGAAAATGGTTTTGGCGAGATAAGGAAAAACCGGTTTTCCGTTGCAGTTTTTCCTATTGACTAAAACCCAAAAATTCCCTAAATTGCCACCGGCTTTGTAAAGCAAGTGAAGTTTTAAAGCCAGATCATTCGGTCTGGCTTTTTATTTGCTTAAAAGACCTAAACTAAGCCTGGTTTGAATGGTTTATTGCAAAAGAATAATTTGCTTCCGACGTTGAGTAGCAGTAATTTTTACTTGAAAAAGATGTTCAGCTTCTAAAATATGCAAACAGATAAAATCAGAAATTTTTGCATCATTGCACACATCGACCATGGCAAGTCTACCCTGGCGGATCGGATGCTTGAGCGCACCGGAACCCTGTCTAAAGTTGTCCATGACCAGGTGCTGGATGACATGGATCTTGAACGGGAACGGGGGATTACCATTAAAGCGCATGCAGTGGCTATGAATTATAAGGCCCAAAATGGAAATCAGTACACGTTAAATTTAATCGACACTCCCGGCCACGTGGATTTTACATATGAAGTGTCCCGCAGTCTGGCGGCCTGTGAAGGCGCCATTCTGGTAGTTGATGTCAGCCAGGGCGTCGAAGCGCAGACCATCAGCAACCTCTATCTGGCAATGGAAAACGATCTTACCATAATTCCCGTGCTCAATAAAGTTGACCTTAAAAGCGCGCAAGTTGAAGCGGTTACCCGCCAGGTTACGGACGTTCTGGGAATGGATAAAAGCGATATTCTTCTGGCCAGCGCCAAAGCCGGCAAAGGCATCGATGAAATTCTCGAAGCCGTGGTCGACCGAATTCCCGCTCCCAAAATCAGCTCAAGTTCAGCGCCTTTGCGCGCGCTCATTTTTGACTCAATGTTTGATTCTTACCGTGGCGCCATTGCTTACGTTCGCGTTTATGATGGCGAAATCCGGCCAGGTATGGAAATAAAATTTTTCTCCACCGGGAAAAAATTTGAAGTAGCAGAGGTGGGAGTTTTACAACTGAAAAAGGTCAAGAAGAGTCGATTGTCAGTGGGAGAAGTGGGATATTGTATCGCTGGAGTTAAGCAGGTTCAGGATACAAAGGTTGGCGATACCATTACTGCCGCTGACAAACCGACCTCTGAACCGCTTCCTGGCTACCAGGATGTGAAGCCCATGGTTTTCAGCGGGTTGTTCCCAACGGCTAATGAAGATTACGAGGAACTCCGATCTTCTTTGGAGCGTCTAAAGCTCAATGATTCGTCGCTCATTTATGAGCCGGAAACCTCGCAAGCTCTTGGGTTCGGGTTTCGCTGCGGTTTCCTGGGGCTGCTGCACATGGAGATAATCCAGGAGCGTCTCGAACGGGAATATGATCTCAATATTCTAACAACGGTTCCGAATGTTGAGTATAAAGCTTATAAAAAAAATGGGGATTTAGTTCTTGTGGACAATCCTGCCCTTTTTCCGTCAGTCTCTGAATTAGAATATGTTGAGGAACCTTATATTTCGGCGGATATCATCACGCCGACAGAATATATCGGAAATATTATGAAGCTTTCGATGGACCGGCGAGGCATCTACAAAAACACTGAATACTTAGACCCGACGCGGGCCAATCTTCATTACGATTTTCCTCTTTCGGAAATTATTTTTGATTTTTTTGATAAACTCAAATCTTTAACACGCGGTTATGCATCTCTCGACTATCATTTTGTCGATTACCGAAAATCGGACTTAATAAAGCTCGATATTTTAATTAACAACGACCCGGTTGATGCGCTTTCTTACATTATTCATAAGGACAAAGCCTATGACTGGGGCCGCAAAATTTGCAGTAAACTGAAGGAGCTGATTCCGAGGCAGTTGTTTGAAGTCGTGGTACAATCGGCAATCGGCAGTAAAGTCATCTCACGTACGATTGTGAGAGCCCTGCGGAAAAACGTCACCGCGAAATGTTATGGCGGTGATATTAGCCGGAAACGAAAACTTCTGGAGAGACAAAAAGAGGGGAAAAAACGCATGAAGCAGGTTGGCCGTGTTGAGCTGCCTCAGGAGGCGTTTTTAGCAGTTCTGAAAATTGATTAGTCTTCAATTGTCATTTATTCAAGTAACCTCTTCAAAAATCTTTGTGATACTTAGTGCGCTTCGTGACTTTGTGTTTACTGGTTTTTAAAATATCAAATTAAGGAGTAGTATTTTAATGAACAAACGAAATACGAATTTGGCGGCCACTGGAAAGCTGAATAAATCCAATTCTAAACCCAGCGACAAAAGAAAAAAACGTAAGAAAAATACCACCCGGGAAACAATCGAAGCGATTTTAGTCGCACTCATTGCTGCGATGATTTTAAGAGCATTTGTCGTCCAGGCATTTCGGATTCCGACCGGTTCTATGAAAGACACGCTTCTGGTAGGCGACTTTCTTTTAGTCAATAAATTCATTTACGGGGTTAGAACGCCCGACACAATTCCATTTATTGAAGCCAAAATCCCTGGACCGTTCCGTCTTCCCGCTTTTAAAAAACCCGAGAATGGCGATGTCGTTGTTTTTAAATACCCAGAAGATCCGAGCCTTGATTACATAAAACGCTGCATTGCAATCGGCGGACAAACCATTGAAGTTCGCAGCGGTGACGTTTTTATTGATGGCAAGCCTGAAGGCAAAAAAACCGATTTGGGCCGGAAGTTCGATGCGGAAGACGGAAGGAACGTAAAATATACAAAAATGACGACGCCATTGGGTAAAGAATATGTTATTCGCCACTACGTTGACCGGTACGCTCAAACCGACAATTTTGGACCGGTGACTGTTCCGGAGGGGCACTATTTTATGATGGGGGATAACCGCGACAACAGCGCCGACAGCCGCTCCTGGGGATTTCTGCCAGAAGAAAACGTGGTCGGTGAAGCTCTTGTTATCTATTTTTCGTGGGACAAAACCGGGGCCATTTGGAATTTATTGGAAAGCGTACGATGGTCGAGAGTTGCTAATTTGATTCATTAAATGTGTTCAAAGCCTTCCGGGTTTTAAGTAACAAGCCAAAAGTAAATTGCAATTATCTTTTGGTTTAGCGAGTTGTTAGGAATTATCTATGAAAAACCTGGACGGTTTGAAAACCGCTGGCCTTTATATCCACATCCCCTTTTGCGACATCAAATGCGGCTACTGTGATTTTTACACAGTTACTAAACGCAATCCTCAAATTCCTTCCTACCTGAATGCCCTCACAAAAGAAATCGAGATTTACTCTACTGATTCCGTTGTAAAAATGCTATGTTTTGAAACCATTTTTTTAGGTGGAGGCACTCCCTCTCTTTTAAGCGCGGAGCAAATTTTTTCTTTATTAGAGTTAATCCAAACTCGGTTTGAGTTTGCTAAAAATCCGGAAGTGACCCTGGAAACCAATCCCAACACAGTGGATTTACAAAAGCTGGAAGCTCTTCTGGCAAGCGGCGTGACCCGGTTGAGTCTCGGTGTGCAATCTTTTCATCCCGGGGAACTCAAATTTCTGGATCGAGATCACAGCGATAAGGAATCAGTGGCTGCTGTTCAGAACGCGAGAAAAGCCGGATTCGAAAACATCAGCCTCGATTTGATTTTCGGACTACCGAAGCAAAAATTGCAATTTTGGGAAAAAAATCTTGAGCTGGCGGTTGAACTAAATCCGGATCATATTTCAGCATATAATCTAACCTACGAAGAAGGCACCCCCTTAACAACCCGACTAAAGCGAAAGGAGATCAAAATTCTTCCCGACGAAACTCAGAAGCAGATGCTTTTAACAACGATCGATTTTTTGCAGGCAAGGGGTTTTGAACAATATGAAATTTCGAATTATGCAAAGCCAGGATTTGAGTCAAAACACAATCGAAAGTATTGGAACGGTAATCCCTATTTAGGACTTGGAGTTTCGTCGCACTCATTTCTGAATGGCCGGCGATTCTGGAATGTTCGGAATATGAAAGCTTATATTGCCCAACTTAATAACGAAGCACTGCCAATTGAGGGGGAGGAGAACTTAGATGGGAAGCAGAGAGCGCTGGAGAAAGTTTATTTGGGTTTGCGCCAACGACAGGGCATCGATTTGAAATCTTTCGAAGCGGAAATCGGGATATCCTTTTTTGAGAGGTATTCAGGACCCCTATCGAAGTTTTTTGACTTTGATTTTAGAAGTGGGCCAATAACTTCTGGGTCCCGGAAGTTGAGCGGAAAATTTTTAGAAATAGAAAACGGCTTTTTGCGTTTGACTAATGAGGGAATTGTGATGTCCGATTCGATCTGTGCGGAGTTTGTTTAGAAAACATTCATAAATGGTTAGAACCATTTCTTTTATTTGAGCTTTTCGTTAGCTTTGTCAAGCAGTTTTTTGGACACTTTTTTGTGGTATTCGTCCTCGTGATCGAGAACCGGCAATTCGAGAACAGTTTCAAACTCTTCTTTTGCCGATTGCCATTTTTTCATTTCCATGTAAGTCAAACCCAATTGCTTGTGGTGGTTAATCCATTCAGGAATGCTTTCAATCGCTTTTTTGAAATTCGTAACCGCGGCTTCATTGCTGGCGCCCGGCGGGACCCCTCCGTAGATGATTTTCGCAGCGACTTTCAGGATCCAGCTTAGATTTGCTATTTCCCGGTGCCATCTGCCAAGGACGTGATAAGCACCGTGATGATTGGGTTGCAATTCAAGAGCTTTTTCTGCCTCAGCTTTAACTTCTTTTGAGCGGTTTACCTTTCGTCTGCCGCCTTCGTAAAGCGCCAGTTTTCCGGAAGCAACCGCGATAAAGAAATGGCCATTGGCTTCGTCCGGGCAAATCGACACAGTTTTACGCGCCCATTTTTCGGCAGTATAATAATATTGAACCCTCTTGGTTTTTTCGGTCTCCTCGCCCAAATTGATATATGTTTCGGCGATTTTCCAAAGCGCTTTGCAATTAGAGGTGTCAGCTTTGAAGGCTTTCATATACTCGTCCAATGCTTGCTGGATTTCAAAAGCGCCAGCGAATGCATCTCCCTTTTTTATGTAGAAATCCGGACTTTGTGCAAGTATGTTACTGTAGAAAAGAATGTTGAGCAGGATCGTAAATTGAATTGAGAAACATTTTAGGAGCATCAGGAAAGCTTGCGCATAAAAATTTTAGGTGTCGATTTCAAGTACGGTTTGTAAGCTTTCTTTAATCTGATGAATGTAGTTTGCTGGCAGGACACTTATTCTTTTCTGAATCCTTTTTTTAGAGATGGTTTTAATTTGCAATGAGAGAACTACACAGTTTAAATCCAAATCAGTCTCGCCTTTAGGAACAAACGTTGCCCCAATTCTTGATTCGAAAACTTTCTTTGCTTCAATCAAAGGACAAACAATAAGTGTTTGCAGATTTTTATTTATCACCTCCGCTGAGATGATAACGGCATATCCAGTCGCTTTTTGGGGGTGTTCTCCATTGTCTTTTAGTTTGACCGAGACAATGTCGCCGCAATTATAGGAACTCATGCCGGCCAGGTTTCAGCTTCGACTCCAGCCCATTCATTCAAAACGCGGTTGTTTTTTCTTTCAAACAGTCGACAAGTCTCCGCTAATTGTGCATCTCTTTCTTCTTTTCGCTTTTCACTCAAATACAACTCAAACGCTTCGCGGCCAAATTCGGCAAAGGTGATGCCCATTTTGCTGACCCGATTTTCAATTTCTTTGCGAAGAGAATTTGGAATGTAGAGAACAAATCGATGGTTCGGTTTTACAGCTGATCTACGAGACATCTTTTACTCCATATAAAATAGTACTGAATACTGAGCAGAAAACTTTTACGGTTACTTGTAGATTGGTCTTCTCAAGCAGGTTTACCTGGAGAAGGGTTTTTTTTGTTTGTTATAACTAGTGATAATTAAAATACGGAGGTCTATCAAAAAGTTACAAACTGAACCTGGGGGTTTTAGAAGTTAGCTGGAAATTTTATGGTGTTAACCGTTCTGCAGCTTTTCTAGTAAAATGCAGATTGCTGAACAATGATTGTGCCTTGTTTAATTGGTTGATGAATTGAGCAATAGTAATTAATGGTTCCTGTTTTTGTAAAAGTTACTCCGAAAGTATCATTCTGGTCTATATTTTTTGAGCCAATAAAATCATCAGTTCCATTCATGAATCTACCCGGGTCAACCGAATGAGTTTCCATGTCCTTATTGACCCAGACAACCCTTGTCCCAGGTTGTATAGTTATCGAGTTCGGGTTAAATTGGCTGTTGCGTATTTCAATCTCAACTTCGTTTTCCATTCCTGCGCCTAAGGGATTTTCGCCACACTGCCAAAGAAAAATCGACATCGCAAAGATGACAAGGAGAAAGTTATGGGTTCTCA
>JADFPY010000209.1 GCA_022562085.1 candidate division KSB1 bacterium
CTTATTAGCTTCAAAGGAATTCAACAAAGCATCGTAGAACTTTTGGACCAGGGAAAAACCTTGTGCCAGCAGAAAAGACCGGAGGCGGTAGAAAAGTTTGATGAAGTCCTGAACCTGGATCCGGAGCACGAAGAGGCCAAACGGTTAAAACAAGAATGCCAGGAGAATATTGATAATGTAGCGACGGTTCTGGTTGACAAACCCAAGAAAAGACCCGCGAAAGAAGCACCCAAAAAAGCAGTTGCGAAACCCACAGCACCTCCCCTGAAGCGAAGTCGAAAAGGAGTCTTTGTTTTAGTGATGGTTCTTTTGCTTGGTGTTGCCGGGGCATTTGTTTATCGAGAACAACTTAAAGATTTTATAAATCAAACTATTTCCGAAAAGCCGGAAATTGCCGCAAAAGTGCCAACTTCTCTTGAAACTGCCCAACAAGAAATGATTCAGGCTAAGTCTTTAGCCGAGCAAAATCAGGCTTCTATAAATTCTCTGGAGGTTTTTAGGGTCGCTATTAATTTTGAAGAACGGGCGATTGAAGCGGAAAAAGCTAATAAATTTTCTGAGGCCGAGAGATTATTTTCTGAAGCTGGAGTTAAATACTCAGAGGCAGCAAAGGCGGCATCAAAGAAATTAGATATCGCATCATTTGAGAAGTCAGCGACAAAAGCAAAGCAGAGCGCTTTGAGTGCCGACAAAAAAGCTCTAAAAGATGGAGCCAGCAATGTGGCTTCATACAAAAAGGCCAAGAACCTGTTGGCAAGCGCTGATAAAGAGCTCGAACAAGGAAAATACGAATCTGCAGGTTCGACATTTGCTTCTGCAGAGTCCTTTTTTAATAAAGCAATAAAAGAGGCTGCTGATCTTAGAAGAAAAAAGATGAGCAATACCCAACTCCTCGCTCAAGTAAATGACGCACAGGAAGAAGCAACTCGAGCCAAGTCAGAAGCTGATCGGACCAATGCCAAGTCATTGTCGAGTGAAGCATATAAATATGCTTCAAATAAAGAAGGAGAAGGGGAAAAATATCTGGCTAAAAAAAATTATTCTAAAGCAATCGAATTTTTTCAAGATGCAGCCCTGGGATATGGAACAGCCTTCAGTGAAAAAAGCGCCGCGGATAAAGCCCAGAAACTTTTTCAACAGGGCAATTATACACAAAGCCTGAAAGAGTTGGACGCTGTTTTCGTAAGCACTCCTTATAATGGAGAAAATAAGAAAGCCAGAAAGTTGTATACAGATATCCAGCGGGCACAATTTAATCTTGAACAAAAAATCGAGGACGCAAAATCAGCTTCTAATCGTGGAGATTTGACATCAGCGCTGGCGTTTCTTAATGCGTTACCGGATCGCGACAAAGAAATCTTTGAAGTACGCAATTTGAAAAAAACAATTATTGCCCAAGATCAGACCCCGCCGGTTATTCAACATACGGCGGATAAAGACTACGATCCGCAAGAGCCGATCAAAATAAGCGCGACAGGGCAAGATAATCTTGAAATGAAAGAAGTTACTTTGTATTATGTTAAAAAAGGCACAAAGACTTACTCGCAAGGTACCATGCAGCTAATAGGAAGGGGCGTTTATGACTTTATGATTCCACAGGAGTATCACAAGGGTAAAGAAATCCGATATTACTTTGTTGCCCTGGATGCGAATAGCAATAAAAAAAATCTTGCTACTCAAAAGAAACCATACAAAATAAAAAGCAGGAGTAAAAAAAGCAACATTCCGCAAATACCCTAAATCTATACAAAAAATATTTTATAACGGAGGAATATTCATAAAAAGGAGGGACCGATGAGAAAAGTTTTATTATTTAGCTTTCTTTTCATTTTTTTTGTAAGCCCCGGGTTTGTTTTAAGCCAGGATGGATCCAGGGTCGGAATTAACCTGGGGATTTCTTCCTGGTTCAATAACTGTGATGTGCCAGCCGGTGGACAGAATAGTGGATTGGAGCCTGCTTTTGGGCCAAATTTTACTTTAAATTTTGGTAAATTTCGAGTCGGTGGCACGTTCTATTTTGGGAAATTTGACATTGGTCCGGAGGATGGCGTTCAGCAAACCAAAGACTCCAATGGCAACGTTACGTCCGTGAGTTTTATTAATGATGAATCGAAAAAGAGAGGATTTACATCACTTGGCGATACAAAAAGAATTGACTTTACTTTAAACGCGGGCTATGCATTCAGTAGGTATGCTACTCTTTCGTTTAGTCTTGTAGTCAATAGACATGAGGTAGATTTAGCGACATATTGGTTTCCCACAGCTGCGAATGGAATCATCACTAATCTTCCGATTGACCGGGCAATACCTTTCTCCTATACCGATACCCAATACTGGTTAGGACAACATTTTGGTGGATCCATCCCGGTAGAAACTGTATCTGCCCGCTTTTCGATTTTTTATGGCCTCGGACTTTTAGTCATTCTTGGTGAATCCGGAAATAGCAAAATCGGAACCTCGGAATTTGATAGCCCACGACTCTCATATACTAACGAGGAGGGTGGCATAGCTGGGCCAGGAGCTGCGAGGGACTTAGGAACCCGACCCTTTGGCGAAAATGTCGGGGTTACTTTTAATGTAGGAGCGGGTTTCCAATTGTTGAATAATGTTGGTGTTTATGGCGGTTATAATCTTAAGTTCTTTTCGGAAGACGAGACTGATTTCATCGACAATTCAAAATTTCATGGACCTTTCTTCGGGATTAACTTTACAGTGAAATAGCGACCGCTGATTTTTTAGAAAGACTTCAAGGCCTGCCTTGTGGCGGGCCTTTTTTATTTCTTTAATTCATTAAATTGGGACTCAACCTCAAATGACATCAGATTTTTTTCTATACGCTGACTGAATATCACCGGGTAGCCGATTGCCGAATTTTTTTAGTAGCTGAGTATGCAACAAAGCTTACTAAAAATCCCCACATTATATATCCCAATCCCGTGTCAGACAGCCACTCGGGTTGAAACGGTTGTAAGATTCCATTTTTCTCCAAAAAATAAAATATAAAAGTGCTAATGAAGCCTGCCGTGGCTGCACTTTGAACTTGCACCTTGGTTGCATTTTTTCGAAAAAGGGCAATCATCGGGATAAATATTGTGGTGGTTAAGATACCGGAAGAGAGATAAAAAATATCCCACAGCGAATCAGTGAAAAGCGCATAGATATAAGCTAACATGACCGCCCCCGCCGACATTACCCGTGCGACAATTCTGAGATCAACTGTTTTCTTCCTTTTTGCCAGATAGGGTTCAATAATATCATAAGAGAGCGATAAAGCCATGACATTGCTGCAAGTGTCGATCGTAGACATTGCTGCCGCAGAGAGTCCGACGATTAGTAGGGCAGTTAAGAGTGCGGGTGAATGGTCTCTAATCAACAGTGCGAATATGGCATCGCCGTCATTTAACTCGGAAGGAATCTCAGCGCCGTTTGGAGGATAGAGATAGAGGGCTGCAAGACCGATGAGCACGGGTAGACCGGCCATAAAAACCACAGAATTAAAAGCGGCGATAGTCACCCCTTTACGAGCAGTGGTATTTGTTTTTGATGCTTGCAGACGAAGCCAGATATCCGTTTCAACTACCCAACCGGGCAAATATGCCAGCAGAGTCAAGGCAATCAATGCAGGTCCAACTGCAAACATTGAAAGCGCAGACGAATCGGATTTTGGCGGTGAGGGTAGGGTGTTGAAAACCTCGACGAGGGAGTCTTGAGCTAAAACAGCCTTTCCGGAAACCCATGAAATACTTATGACAAAAAAGGCGACGAGTGCAAATTGTAATTTATCCGTGGTAACCACGGCTGCAAATCCACCCAAGAAAGAATAAAGAGCCACGACCACGGCTATGAATGCCAGAATCAGATGAAAAGAAACATCCAGAATCGGTGAGAGTATTTTTGCGGCAGCAAAAAGTTCTGCGCCGCCCCAAACCAAAAATACGAATGCAAGAGGCAGCGCTAAATAAGCGCGGGCGCTTTGACCGAATCGCTGGGCGACCATTTCCGGCTGTGAGAAGGCAGGTAACTTGCGAAAATGTGGAGTCAAAATATAGTAAAATACCATGACAATGAGCCACGGAATGGCCAGAAGCCACAGTGCACTTAAACCGTACCAGTAGACCAATTGTACCGCATAAACACACGACCAGCTGATCGACATGAAGCTGGCTGAAATAGAGAGACCAGTTGCCCAGGGGCCGAGGGATTTGCCGGCCGCCCAAAAATCAACATCGACTTCAGAAGCAGGTTGTTTGGATCGATAGCTTCGCCAACCCAGGTAAACAACAAATACTGCATAAAGAATAAAACCTAGCCAGTAAATTGGAATCATGTTAGAAAAAAGCTACTTACTTTCTTTTTGCCAGTAGACATCGTCCATATTATTTTTAAAATTCTCAAATCTCGCTAGGACAAACAATGTGTCAGAAAGCCGGTTCAAGTACTTTAAGGCGGATTTGCCAATCTCTTCTTTTTTGGAGAGACTCACGACAAGCGTTTCAGCGCGGCGGCAAACACAGCGCGCCTGGTGTAAAAAAGCCGAAACTTTGGTACCACCGGGAAGAATAAAATCTTCCAGGGGCTTTAATTCTTCGTTCAGCCGATCCATTGATTTTTCTAATGCTGTAACCTGGTTTGCTTCAATTTGCTGCATCTCCCATTTTTGTTTATCTTCTTCAAGAACACAAAGGTCACCACCGAGAGTGAAAAGCTCATGCTGGATTTTTGTGAGAGTCGCTTTGACTTCAGCGATGGGTTCAAAAGAAATTGCGATCCCGATCACCGAGTTCAATTCATCAACAGTGCCATAGGCCTGAATTCTGATTGAGTCTTTGGCGACTTCCTGGCCGCCGCCTAATCGAGTCGTCCCTTTGTCCCCTTGTTTGGTATAAACTTTTGTAATTCTAAGACCCATTGTTTATTCTCCTTCTCGTAGGAAACTTCATTTATTGCTAGGGTGCGATGAGTCGGATCTGTAGGTGAGAGGTTTTAACCCTTGACTTTTATGCGATTTTTATGTATTATTATGCCTGACAAGGGGCCGTAGCTCAGTTTGGGAGAGCGCATGACTGGCAGTCATGAGGTCGAGGGTTCGATCCCCTTCGGCTCCACCAAACAGCCTTTAGACAGTGCGCTTAGGGCTGTATTTATTGATCATTAATTCCGCTTGAGGAAACCGACAGTTATAAAACTATATAAATTCCTGCCGCACTTGTTTTCACACGAAAATTGTTTAAAAATACGTTGAGAATCCTGGTCATTTTTTACTATAAACTTTTTAACATTGCCGCAAGCTTCACACGTAATTATAAATTCCTTAACGTCGATCGTCTCCATGTCGCAAGCTCCTTCAGATCATCGGGTTTAACTCAAAGTGTTCTGGTAAATATATGAAATTTTTATTGATGTTAAAAGAAAAAACTTTTAAAATTTTTTGTTTGAGATTCTGAGGTTTTAGTCATGTTAAAAATTGCCGTTATTTCAATATTGCTTCTTATCGCATTTTTGTATAGCAGAAAAGGCCGAGCCTTGCACGAATCAGTCCGAAAAAAAAGAAGGCGAATCTTGGATAGGCTTTCCGGATATAACCGCGATTAGACTGAAAAAATATGTTGCATACTTATTATATTTTTGGTATCTTTCGGCTCTTTAATGAAATTAGCGGGAGTAGCTCAGTTGGTAGAGCATCACCTTGCCAAGGTGAATGTCGCGAGTTCGAGTCTCGTCTCCCGCTCTAATGAATAGATCAGGGTTTCACGGCTCTGATTTTTTTGTTCTACTTATGCTGGCGGCGTAGCCAAGTGGCTAAGGCGGAGGTCTGCAAAACCTCTATTCATCGGTTCGAGTCCGATCGCCGCCTCTAAGCAATGTGATCTCTAAATATCATCGCAATGTGGATTATAGTGTTTGTGTGTTCGAGTGTTCAGGTGCTAATATCCTGAAATTAATCAACTTGATAAAATACGTAAACACTTTAACACCTGAACACTTTATATTGCCCGGTTGTTTAGGAAACGTTGCCCTAGTTGGTGGCCGGGGTGGCGAAATTTGGTAGACGCAAGGGACTTAAAATCCCTCGGAGACTTGTCTCCGTGCCGGTTCGAGTCCGGCCCTCGGCACTTAAATTGGGACTAAATCAAAATGAAATTTCGGCATCCTTTGTTTTTAGCTATTTTAGGGTCTATCGGCCCAACGAGGTGATTCGAGTTGGTTTTGATCTCGACAGAGCCCATTTTTTCGTTTCTCAAACGCAAGAAGAATTACATAATATATAGGGTTACCCCCATTTTTCAAACGCCTCCAAGATTGAGGACAAGTTGAGGGCTTTTATTCCATTTGATTGTACTCACCGTGATGTATTTCTGGAGTGAGCATTGAAACACTTTTAGAATTTTAGAAGCGCGGTGCCACAAACATCTCAACTCTTCTGCCTTTAGCGAATTCATCTGTCGTTTGAATCCTGCCCAGGAATTTTTCTTTAATTTCAATTTTGTATTCTTCTTTTAAGTTATCTATAAAATCCGTTAAAACTTTATTTTGTTTGGCTGCAAGGGCATCTTCCTGCACTTGTTTCTTGACTTCTTGCAAGGTTCTGTACCGTTTTGCTTTTTTTTCGAAAACCTTGAAAATAGAAAAGCCAGGTCCGTATGTAGGATCATCTATTTCATAAGGCCCTGCAAGGTCACCCGCGTTCTTTGCCAAAGCCATCTTACCGATTTTACCGTGCATCCCTGCGCCAAAAAATCCGAACTCACCTCCTTTAGATGCAGCCCACTTTCGCAAGGAATTTTTCTTGGCTAGTTCGCCAAAGTTTTCTCCTGTCTTGATTCGCTTCAGAAGATCATTTGCGAGACTTTCATCGTTTACGAATATTTCCCGGATATTGACCCTTACCGGTTCGACGTATTTTGCTTTGTTTTTCGCGTGAAACTCATTCATCTCTTTCTCTGACACGGTGACTGTGTCTAAGAGCATTTTGCGCATTTTGTTGAAAACTAGGTCCTCTTTCCAACGTCGAACCTCATCTTTCACGTATTTGCTATTTTGCAAGCCTCTTTTGTAACCTTCCTGTGCCAGAAACTCATCCCTGACCATTCTGGCTACCACATCCTTTAGATTTGCTCTACTGGTCATGGTAGGTCTGGCATCAGGATGAACTGATTTCAACTTTTCCAGGAAATCTCCAATTGTCCACCGCCCACCATCAAATTCTACAATCACCTCTTGTAAATGTTCGTCTACACTGTGCCTGATTTCTCCTATTTCAGAATCCCGGAGTTTTGGCGCCTCTGCAGGCAGGAGTGAGTTCGCATGTGGCTTCGCCTTGTCCACCAGAAAAAGGATAGAAGGCCCGTACACGCGAACATGCCGCGGATTCATAAAATCCTTAATGTATTTATCAGCTATCCTGGTTTCTTTTCGACGACGAATGATTTTCCCCAGTTTATATTTGCTCCTTGCGAATTGATTTTCGGTGAGAATAGCATTTTGCTTTCTTTCCTCTACTTTTATAATGTGATAAGCCCATTTGGACTTCACGGGCTCTGAAATCTGACCAATTTTCAGAGAAAAGGCCGCCTGTTCAATGGCTTCATCCATGTCTCCGAAGCTGATATAACCCAGATCGCCGCCATTGCTTGCAAGTACTGAATCTTTGAACGCTCTCCCGGCCAAATCATAGAAACTTCCACCATTAAGAAGTTTTTCCCTGAATTGCATTGCATCTTCCCGGGTTTTGGCAGGCAAGTGGCGGACTCGGACAGTCGTCTCCGATTTTTCGAATGCATCTCTCAGTTCCTCGTCCGCGATATCCACCTTGCCTCGAACTACTTCGCGGTAAAGTTGTTGTCTGATAGCTTTCTCTTCATACCATTTTAATGGAATGAATACTTTTTTATCCTGGTCCAGGCCTCGTTTTAGGCCTTCAAGCGCCATCAGCTTTTTATCAATCATC
>JADFPY010000210.1 GCA_022562085.1 candidate division KSB1 bacterium
TCGAAAAACACTTCGACTTTGCCGTTGGTTGTGTTTGCAACAACGGAGCCAGAGATATTGATAGCCTTAATCGACCCGTTGACGTTATTTAATTCAATTTCACCTTCTATGTCTTCAACTTCAATGTGGCCGCTGTTGACAGCGCTTAATTTCAAAGAGGTTTTCTTCGGCACCTTGATGTTGATATCAATGGTGCGGCGATGTGACGAGGCGCTCACCGTCATGCGGTTGCGCTCTTCTTCAACAGACAGCCCGGTGGATGTGATTGCCACTCGCTTTAAGCCTTCGGAATTCCGTTTTGATCTCTTTGAATATCTTCTGGTCCGGGTCCGTGCCTCAATAATGATTTCGTCGCCATCGTACCCTTTCACGGTAATGGAGCCGTTGGTGAGGCCGACTTTGATAAATCCCGGTCTTGAGGGGTCGCTAAAGGTCAAGCTCACCCGGTCGACGGGTTGGTCCTGGCTGAAAGCGAAAGTCACAAACAGCAAAGGAAACAATACAAGTGCTTTAGTTTTTTTCATTTTTCACCTCAATTAAAATGAGCTAAATTCTTCTCTAAAAAGGCACGTAACATATCACCATGAAGGTTTTTCTCGATAATTTCACCTTCACTATTGATGATAATGTTATGTGGTAATTGTCTCACGGCATACAGGCTGGCCGCTGGTCCGCTAAAAGCATTAACTGCAGAAACATTCGGCCATGGAAGATTGTCCTTCCTAATTGCCTTCAGCCAATTGTCACGACTGAATTCCAAACCCACGCCAATTATTTCAAAACCTTTGTTTTTAAAGCTGCTATATAAGCTAACCAAATTGGGGTTTTCTGCCCGGCACGGGCCACACCAAGAAGCCCAGAAGTCGATTAGCAAATACTTTGCATTTAAGGATGACAGCGAAATAGGGGTTCCGCTTGTGTCCAGAAGCGTAAAATCAGGAGCTGGCTGTCCGATAGCGACGTCTTTTAATACTTCAATTCTATCCATAAGCTGCTCGAAATAGCGCATCTCCCGGAAGGACTTATCAAGCTTAGAAACAAGAGTTTCAAGTTCTTCCAATTCCAAACTGTTTGCCAGATATTTTAAAATCAGATATGGAGTAATTTCTGAGGAATTGTTTTCTTGAATATAGCTCTCGATGAAAGCACTTTGCTCTCTTTCTGGCGATTGATCTAGTTGCTTCGTGAAGGATTCTAGTTCCTTGTGGAGAGTAGAGCCTGAAACTGACGAGTTTGAAAAGTTGTCAATATGTGTATTTATGGTTATGTTGGAATTTTCTAAAAAAACATTGATGACTTCATTTCTATCAGCAATTCTCAGGTAATACATCTCGGGATAATCTACTCTACCGGTGAGCATAAAAGACCCATCTTTCAAGTCCATTGAATCAATTTGAATATAGGTATAACCTAAAAATGCCCCGGCTTTTTGCAAAAGAATCGTGCCGTCGGATAACCCTTGAATTGTTCCTCGGATGACATAACCATCATCACTTCCATTAGTTGCGCAAGAACTCGAGAAGAGAACCAGCGCCCAAATCAAGAATTTGCTTTTCATATTAAACTCCCAATTCCCCTTTCAAAAAAATGCAATCATTTTTTGTTAACATAAATGTCGCCGTTGAAACCGTCAAACTCAATTTCCGGGCCGCCTTGACCCACCCGGGCGCCAAACGCTTTGTCGGCTTTATAGACATATTTGCCTTTGCGCCGTTTGGTCGTCGCTTGACGCGGCGAAAGATAGCTGACATCAAAATCCGTGTACACATCGCCGTTGAACGTTTTAAAGCGAAAATCCGCTTCGAGCCCGGCAAGAAAAGTGACTTCGATTTCGCCGTTGAGCGAGCCGAAGTAGCAGTCCTTTTTCGGGTTTTGCTCGAAGTCCACAGTTACCCCTCCGTTCAGTGCATAAATCCGCCCCGAACCGGAGAGGCCGGTTGCATCAATTCTGCCGTTGATGTTGTGCAAATCATAATCGCCGGAAACGCCTCTCACTTCGATGCTGCCTTGATTGATCGTTTTGAGATAAACGTTGGCGTCGCGGGGTACCTTGAGCTTGAAATCAAAAGTCACGTCGTAACCGTCGTGCCGCCAGCCGCGGTGGTTCATAGAGCCGTCCCGCCGGCGGTAAGGCGCGTCGACATAAAGCTCAATGGTGTTGTCCTCTTCCGTAATTTCCAGCCGAATCTTTTTTCTCGCCAAGTCGATTCTTTCCTGCGAACGCGCAAAGATGGTTTTGTTTACGACAAGTTGAACTTCTTTGCCGTCATATCCTTCAACTTCAATACTGCCGTTGATGTTATCGACAATGACCTCTTTTTCCCCCGAGGGGTTTGAGAATTTTAAAGTCTTCTCGATTTTCTCTTTGACTTCTTTGGGGGAAGCCCAGCCATTAAAGATTAAAGCAAAGGTTATCGTAAAAATTAAAGTTAATTGGAAATTTTTCATAACACCTACCTCGATTTTATAGTAAAAACGCTTTCATATCCACTATTCTTTTTAGATAGAATTACCGTACTTTTGAACCCGTGAAACTATTGCCATCGTTGTTAACCCAAGTTATTTTATTAATTTTACCATGTTCGTTTTTTTCAAAGCTAATATAAGCATATAAAACTCGGCACATGTAACTTCCATCTGAAAGCAAAATCATTTCAGCAGACTCGCCTTGATTTGCTCTTGCCAGTATTTTGCCATGATTCAATCTAACCGAAACCTTAAAAGTTGGAGCAAATTGGTAGACTCCTAAGAGGTCTTTCACATCTTCAAGCTTAAAGTCGGCGACGGCTAATCCCGTTTTAGCTCTTACCTCATAATCTTTGTCAAATACAATAGCAGCCAAATCCCGCCTTAAAAAATCCCCCACGCCAGTTTGAATATTACCAAGAAAAATAATACTGATATCGTTTTCGATATAGTGCATCACATCAGCAATATAACCCGGCATCCTTCCATCATGACCATATACGCGCATGCCGAAAACCTTGTAAACGCTGATTCCATATCCGTAGGCGTTGCGTTGATTTGCCAGCATTTTCTTTCTCGAAGAAGCATTCAAAACTTTATTAGTCTGCAAACCGACTTTCAACCATTTGTGTAAATCTTCAACAGTCGAATACAACGAACCGGAGCCTCGGTGAATGACATCATTGCTGTGAGGTGCATGAACCAAACCGGTAAAGCCGGAAGGGTCGTATCCCGTCGCTAGATTTCTTATAATTTTCTTATACTGGTATTCGCCTGAGTTTTTCATCTCAAGCAGTGCAAAAATGTGTTTGCTCAAAAACTCTACATAAGATAGGCCACTGACTTTTTCGATTAGGTAAGCCAACAAATTGTAACCGGAGTTACTGTAGGAATACCTTTCCCCCGGTTGAAATTCTAAAGGTTGTTCTTTAATCCAATTTACCACATCTTCTAAAGTCACCGATAAATTTTTCTTTTTATAATAATTTGGTAATGAAAAGATGTCCGGAATGCCCGAGGTGTGTGTTAACAGATGATGAAGCGTAATTTTGTCGCCTTGCGGATAATCAGAGATAAACTTGTCAATCGTGTTATCCACTTTTAACAATTCATCCTGTTCTAATATCAAAATCGCTGCCGCTGTAAATTGCTTTGAAACTGAAGCTAATTTAAATTTGGTTTGTGGTGTATTGGCGATATTATGGGAAATATCTGCAAACCCATATCCTTTAGAAAAAAGGATATCATCACTTTTTGAAATTAAGATCGAACCGCTAAAATCACCGGTTTCAACATAGGGTTGTAAATAAGAGTCTATTTTAGATTCGAGATTCTCCATTTGAGGAAAGATTATGTTGTTACCAAAAAGAAGTATGGTGCAAACCAAATGCAGAATCTTTTTCATGTTGTTTTCCTTGTTACTGCAACTTCTCAATCGCTTTCCCGGCTTGCCGCCGCACAGTCTGGTTAAACATCTCGTTGTTCAGTAAAAATTTCAGTGCACTGACTGCCTGTTTTTCTTCCCGCTCCACAAACAGCTCAATTAAGGCAATTTGAGTCAGCGGCGAGGTCTGCCGGGTCAGCGACTCGATTAAACCCGCACGAACGACTTCTTCGTCGTAAAAAATAGAGAGTGCGTCGATGGTGGCCAATCGTACGTTCAGATTGGAGTCATAATCCAAAGTATTCAGCAGAGTTTCCAATGTTGCTGCTGCCGGCTGAGCGACGCGATAACTATAACTAACTCCCCGCAGCCGCTCACTTGAAGATTGATTTTGCAGCAACGCAGTGGCAACCATCTGCCGTAAGCTGTAGACCTCGCTGCGCAGCACCAAAAGATCTTGATTGCCCGGAGAGGAAGATTTAATCGTCAGGCCGCTTATTAGACCGATAATCAAAAGCGCCAGGGCAAACCCGAATTGAAAAACCGGCTGCCGCGGCCACCAGCGACCGAGTGAGTTATTCACTGTCTCCCGCCACCCAAGACGGACTTCCGCGACATTTTGCCCGGCCTGATAAGCGTCAAGCATGGCGTAAAACCTTGTTTTTACGATCTCCGGGGGAGTTGCCTCGGGGAGTTTTCCTAACTTCTCCCAGGTTGTGCCCAGACTTTCGAACTCAGCTTTGCATGCTGAACAACTCAGCAGGTGCTCCTCTATCTTTGAAAGCGTGCTGTCGTTCAAGTTCCCGCCTAAATAGTCTGCAATTTGTCGTGTGACGTGTTCACATTTCATGACGCTCTTTCTCCCGAAAGTTCAAAAAAGTTATCTCTTAATCTCTGCATTGCCCGATGAACTCGTGCCTTAATCGTGCCTTCAAGGCAGCCGAATATTTGCGCAATCTCTCTGTATTTTACATTTTGAAAGCGGCTGAGCACCAAAACCTCCCGGTCCTCTTCAGGAAGTTTGGACAAAGCCAGGTGCAGCAGTTTTGCTTCCTGCTCTTTTTCAAAATGTTCGCTGACAATCAAGTCCCGGCTGATCAAATCTTCCGGTTCGTCATCAGCGCTCTCGAACTTTTTCTTTCTAAAATAATCAGCTCTCGAATTGCGGGCAATTTGAAACATCCAGGTGGTAAACTCGCTGCTGCCTTTGTACGTGTTCCGGTATTTCAACATGCGTAGAAACACCTCTTGCAGTAAGTCCTCGCTGGCCTGCCGATTTCCGGTTAACCGCAGAAAGAAGTTATAAAGAATCTTGTGATGACGCTCAAAGAGAATTCCGAGCTTTCCCAGATCACCGTCTTTTACCTGAAACATTAGTTCTTTATCTGTTGGAGAATGCAAGGGTAATTTTTTGACCTTCCTGAGACTTGTTTGTTAATGGACACTGTGGAATTGTGAAAAGGTTACAACAATTAGGTGGAAAGTAATAACTTTGATTTAGGAATTCAACTTAGAACGGGAAAGAAATTAGCCACCGGATTGCACTGAAAACACGAATTTTGATTAAAACAATCTGTGAAAAACCGTGCTTATCCGTGGCTAAGAATTTAGAAGGTCTTGGATTCCCGATAGCCTTGGGCCCGCATGATTCAAGCGGGTAAAACATTCGGGAATGACAACTATAAATAGAACGATTATCTCTGTGAATAAGCGTTGTTCTCTGGGGTGGGTTATGAATTAGAAGAAACTACATTCAACGATTTTAAGTCTGTGACAAATTCGCCTAAATTGAAATAGCGTTGTTCCGGATTTCTGTTGAGGCATAGTTTTAGTATCTTTTCTAACTGGGGAGAGTGCTCCGGATAGAGGCTGCGTAAAGAGGTGACGGAACCGTTCAAACGGCGGGGTTGAGCGGATGAATTCCCATAGCCGTTCAGAGGAAGTTCATCGGTTAATAACTGCTGTAAAATCACCCCGAGAGAATAAATATCTGCGCGGCCGTCAAAAATTTGATTATCACTGAAGAGCTCGGGCGCCATAAAGTAAGAGAGATAAGTAGCCTCGGACTCGTCGATTTTAGGTAAATAGGAGGCAATCCAGTGGTGGCAAAAGTCAGCAATTTTGATCTGACCGTCTTCGGCGATGAAAATACTGGAAGGGTTAAGTACACCGTGAACGATTCCAGCGAGATGGGCCTGGCGCAGGATCGTAGAAACGCGGGTGAGAATTTGAATCACTTTTTTTATGATGAACGGATACTCCTCATGGATATGAAGGCTCAATGGCTTTAAATCGATGGGTTCTGAATCGATAAGATAGTGTCCATTTTCTTTGCCGAAGCGGTATATTTTACAAATGTTTTTATTATCTAATTTACTGGCAACACGCGCACCATCTAAAAAATTCGCACCACATATATCGTCACTTACTTCTCCATTGAGTACTTGCAGAAATCTTCTTTTCTCATCTATTAGATTCACCACTTCATAAACCGTAAAACAAAACTTGCGGCAGATTTTACGTGTGACTTTATAGTTTTTCAGATTCAATCCGCTCAAGGCATTCTTAACCTTTTGTTTTAAAAGTCAGGGTACCCCCTTATATATCGATAAGAAGTAACAAACCCTTAACTATAAACGGTTATGATTTAAAGGCTGAGCTCGGAAGGCCAAAAAAAAGAGCCGCCTCAAACTTCGAAGCGACTCTTTAATGGAAGGACCAGTGACAGTTTAATTATCGGCCAAACGAAATTGACCTTGCTATTTAGTTTGCAACTATTTTCAAATGTTAAAATTTAGTTGCATTTACTCTTTTTATTTGCTAAAGTAAGTCACCCACCAAAGTAAAAGAAAGGTCATACTAAACCTATAACAAGCAGGTCAATTATGGTCGGAGACCTAATCGATAAATTGGGCCGATTCCTAAAATTGTCAGAAAGTTTTTTCAGACATCTCTGACCTTCTATTTTCAAATGTGATAATCAGAAAGTCTCGATGGTTAGAAATAGCTTCATGATGTAATCAATTAACCGTTTCATCATACCCCAAATGGAGGAAAACATGGATTTTCTAAACAAATTCTCGGGGATAGCTCACTGGTTGCCAAGATTATCTTTGGCTGCTACTTTCCTGTATCACGGGTTACCAAAATTTGCCGGGGCAGAAATGATGGCTCAAATGATGGGAATGCCCGTCTTCGCGGTTTATTTGTTGGCGCTTATGGAAGTGAGCGGGGCTGTGCTCATTCTTTGGGGTGGATTCGGTCCCGATTGGGCCACCCGGGTTTCCGGTCTAATTTTTTCCGTGGTCATGCTTGGCGCAATTGTCATTGTGCACGGTAAGAATGGCTGGAACTCCATCAATATGGGTCCGGATATGCCGGGTCAAGGAATGGAATTTCAGGTATTAATTCTCGCGACCGCTCTCTACTTTGCTTTTAAAGGCAACAGCGCCAACGCGGCTGCTTAGCTCAAAGTAGTATCCGGTTTTTCAGTTGTGGCAGGGCTCATGAATTGATGTCCTGCCACACTAAATTTAAAATTGACTTAAATGAAGATGAGAAACTCAAGAATTTTTGCGAAAGCCGCTGCATGGCTGATAATTTTGTTTATGTTTTTAAGCACCGGTTGTGTCTCGGAAACAGCCGAAACTGAAGCAAGCCAGCAGCCCAAATCGGATGTTGAACAGCGTTTAAAAGAACTCGGTGTCAAATTGCGCAAACCTTCTCCCCCGACTGCTAATTTCGTGCGTGCGGTCAGAACAGGCAACCTGGTGTTCCTGGCGGGTCACGGACCTAGCAAACCGGAGGGTGGGGTCGTAACCGGAAAAGTTGGCGCGACCTAAACCTGGATCAGGCAAAAGAAGCTGCGCGTCTTTCGGCAATCAGTTTACTTTCCTCTCTCAAAGCTGAAATCGGTGATTTAAACAAAGTTAAGCGCATTGTCAAAGTACATGGAATGGTCAATGCGGTTCCGGATTTCATTCAACATTCTCAAGTTATGAACGGCTGCTCGGATTTTCTGGTCTCGGTTTTCGGAGATCGCGGTAAACACGCCCGCGCGGCCGTTGGCATGGGTTCGTTGCCCCGA
>JADFPY010000211.1 GCA_022562085.1 candidate division KSB1 bacterium
AATTTAACTATATTATAAATAAATAAAAAAAATAAAAAGATAATATTAAAACACGAGGAGAAACTATGATGCAATTTCCTATATCACCACAACCCACATATGATCCTGAGGCTGTACAACCTATGCGCGATGAATTGATTGCGGTTGGTTTTGAGGAATTAATAACACCAGAAGACGTTGATAGAGTTTTAGAGAACAATGATGAAGAAACGGTTTTAGTGTTGATTAATTCTGTGTGTGGTTGTGCAGCGGGCAGTGCCAGGCCCGGAGTATCCGTAGCTTTACAGCATAATATTATTCCCGATCGTTTTGTAACCGTTTTTGCCGGTCAGGATAAAGCGGCAGTAGCTCATTTACGTCAGCAATATTTAAACGAATTTCCACCTTCATCGCCGTGTATTGTATTATTGAAAAACAGCAAGGTTCTGAATATTTTGCATCGCCATGATATTGAAGGAAGATCCCCGGAAGAAATAGCAGATAAACTTACAGTGATTTTTGAGCAACAATGTAGTAAAAATGGACCTTCTATAAGTCCTGAAGATTATGCTCAATTAGTGCATGCGGTAGCTTGTGGTTCTAAAATACCTATGTTTGGTGATAACTAGGCTAACTAAGCTATAGAAAGGAGAGTTGACATGGCAAAGTTCATTCAGGTAGCCAAAAAATCCGAGATCGCCGAGCAATCGGCCAAATGTATCGAAATCGAAGATAAGCGCATCGCTCTGTTCAACCTCGGTGGAGAATTTTACGCTATCGATGATACCTGTACCCACCGGGGTGGCCCGCTCAGTGAGGGCACTATTGAGGGCGAGGAAGTCGAATGCCCCTGGCATGGCGCCCACTTCAACATCAAATCGGGAACAGTCACCAACCCGCCGGCCGCCACAGGCGTGACCAAATACAATGTCCGGCTCAACGGAGACGACATAGAAATTGAAGTTTAGGTGGTCTTAAGACAGGAAAGAGAAACAAAATCAACCGTACTACTAAATAAATTAATGGGTGTGAATAAAAAAACATTTGCGAAAGAAGTATCCGTTAATACTGCGGAACAAACCCTGACCATTATCTGGGGTGACGGCCACCAAACGGTTTTTCCTTTGGAAGGCTTACGAAAAGCCTGCCCTTGTGCAGTGTGCGCCGGAGGACACGAGAATATGGGTAAAGCCATTGACCCTGATATCTTCAAGAAACCTCCTACTCAAACCTGGACCATTACCAACCTTGAAGAAATGGGGAATTACGCCGTACAAATTTATTGGGGTGATGGTCACAACACAGGTATTTATCAATGGGAAAGCTTAAGAAGCATGTGCCCGTGTGATATTTGTCAGCCAGAATAATTTGATTCTTTAAATTGTGGTAATCCATTGTTTAGCTTTATTAGTACATACACCCAATGGCTTCATACTCAGTGGCCGGCCGGTGTTGTGGAAAAATTGCCTCAAATAAATCAAGATTATTCCACTAATATCGCCGGTCTCTACATCGTGGGAGATCTGACAGGCATACCGCTGCTGAAGTTTTCATCAGACAGCGGAGCCAAAGCCGTTCAAAACATTCTCGCGGATAACGATTTCCAAAAGCTTCGCCCAGAGGATAGCAATCCGGAAATACTTGACCTGGCCATCATTGGCGCCGGGGTATCGGGCATGGCAGCAGCGCTTGAGGCCAGAAAGAGCGGTCTTTCATTCGAAATCCTCGAATCTACCGAACCTTTCTCCACTATCGTGAACTTTCCCAAAGGCAAGCCCATCTACACATACCCAACGGATATGATTCCCACCGGTGACCTGCAATTCACCGCCACTGTTAAGGAGCCTTTGGTTGACGAACTTAAAGCACAATCACTTGAACGTGGAATTAAACCGCGAATGGCCAAAGTCGAAAAAGTGCTGCGTAAGGAAAAGCACCTTGAGGTGGTCATTGTCAATGAAGAGAACCTGCTTGCCAGACGGGTCATCGTGGGGATCGGCCGCTCGGGCAACTTCAGAAAGTTAGGTCTTCCTGGAGAAGATCGCGACAAAGTCTATAACCGTCTCCTCGACCCCAAAGATTTCTGTACCGATGATGTTCTGGTGGTCGGCGGGGGAGACAGTGCTCTGGAGACGGCCATTGCCATCGCCCTGTGTGGTGGGAATGTGACCCTTTCCTACCGCAAGGGTGAATTCTCACGACCCAAACCAGAAAACATTGAATGTCTGAACAAGCTTACCGTCGATCCCATGGCCGATGTCGCGGTAGAGACCCCCATCTCCGTGTACGTTACCACGAGCTGCGGCGGCTTTCTGGCCGAACACAGGCAACCCGGAAACATCAAACTGATGATGGGCAGCAAAGTCAAGAGCATAGGTGAATCGGACGTAATCCTTGTTAATGCTGACGGCAAGGAGGTTAGCCTGCCGAACGATGTTGTCTTCACGATGATTGGTCGTGAGGCGCCGCTGGAGTTCTTCCGTCGCAGCGGCGTGAAGATCACCGGCGAGATGGGGGCCCGGGGTTGGACGGCATTCGCTCTTTTTCTTGCCTTTTGTGCCTTTATCTACAACTGGAAAGCTGGCGGCCAGCTAACGAAGCTGTTTGAAGAACAGCGCTGGTTTCCTTTCAACATACCCGACTTGCTGACAAGCCTGGGCGCATCATTCTCTGCAATGGCTGCCGAGCCCTCCACATACTTAGGAACATTGAATATAACTTTGGCTGAACCGGGATTCTATTACAGCCTGGCTTACAGCCTTCTGATAGTCATTTTCGGGGTTCGGCGGATCAGACGTAGGAAAACCCCTTACGTGAAGGTGCAAACCATAACTTTAACAGCTATCCAGGTCATCCCCCTCTTTCTGCTGCCTTATTTAATTTTACCCTACATAGGACATAATGGCTGGTTCGATGCCGGCATTGGCAAAAATATAGCTGATGCCCTCTTTCCTGAAGCAAACTACGGACATGGACGTGAATATTGGCGCTCGATTGGATTCATTCTGGCTTGGCCGCTCTTCATTTGGAACATATTTACCTGGCAGCCCCTGTGGTGGTGGCTTGGTATTAGTCTGGTTCAAACTTTCGTGCTCATACCGCTCATTATCTACTTTTGGGGCAAAGGAGCATACTGCGGCTGGATTTGTTCATGCGGCGCGCTGGCTGAGACTTTGGGTGACACGCATCGCCAAAAGATGCCTCACGGTGCTTTCTGGAACCGGATGAACGTGGTTGGGCAGGTCATTCTGGCGTTGGCATTCCTACTGTTAATTACTCGCCTGATCAGTTGGATTTCACCCGACAGCAGCTTTGGCCGAACGGTGAATGGCCTCTATGGAGGGCTCCTGTATGGCTGGCAGATTTTCGGCATACAACTCAACTATAAATATATGGTCGATTTGTTTTTAGCCGGGATCGTCGGATATGGTGCATACTTCTGGTTCAGCGGTCGCGTCTGGTGCCGTTTTGCCTGTCCCCTGGCAGCTCTAATGCATATATACGCGCGCTTTAGCCGGTTCCGCATCCTGGCGGATAAAAAAAAGTGCATATCCTGCAATGTGTGTACCTCGGTTTGCCACCAAGGGATCGATGTCATGAACTTCGCCAACAAAGGTCTGCCAATGGAGGATCCGGAATGTGTACGCTGCAGCGCCTGTGTGCAGTCCTGTCCGACCGGTGTTCTCCAGTTCGGTCAGATTAACCGGAAGACGGGTGATGTGATTAAGGTCGACAAATTAGCGGCGTCCCCCGTGTTGATGCAGGAGCAATGACCGGCTGTAGTGCAAAAGCGCCGGTAAACAGTTGAGTCAGCACCTAAGGTGAATCACCGGGTAAAATGAGATCGGCTATTTTCCCTGGCTCGAATCGTCCCCAGACTTTTAGAAAAATAACGTACTTAACGTAACCATGTTGAGGACTGTACCAAAAAACAATGACTTATGTGCTATTTTGCAGAATACCATGGGCCTCTTAAGCCCAGGGTTCGGGGTTCGATTCCCTGACGACGCACAAGCTTAAATTTAATAAAAACAATTACAAGTTCTCCCTTTCTGGAGAGCTTTTTTTGTTTGGGATATGGACAAATGTGGACATTTTTGGACTAAAATCGCACCCAAATCGCACCCACTTTTTTTATGTTGATTTATTCATATAATCTTTGAATGCAAGAGAGTATAACCATTGCCCCGAAAGTAAGAATTGGGATTCGAGTCGCGCCTGGCGTACAAGGCTAATTTCAATACAATAGGAGAGAAGTTTTCGTTTTCAGGTTTTTTTGTAGCCGAATTACAGACAAATATGGACAAATTATGGTACAGTATCTACTATCCATATCCACGCATAAATGTATTGCATTTCTCACACATTTATACCAAGAACGGAAATGAGTAATATTTATACCTAATTCATTCAGAAACTAGAAATTGTAATGCCGTTTGTCTTTGTTTGTTATCGATATTTTTTACTGCTAATGCTAAAGCTTTTCTACTGCCAACTAGAATAGCCATTTTTTTTGCACGAGTCAAACCAGTGTATATTAAATTCCTGTAAAGCATTTTATAATGTTGCGTGCTAACTGGGATTATCACTGAATCAAATTCACTACCCTGAGATTTATGGATTGTTATGGCATAGGCCAATGAAATTTCTGACAAGTCATCTATTTTGTAAATAACCTTTATATTTTGGTCATAAAATCTTATGGAACAACTATAGTCATTAGAATCAATGTATTCAATTATACCAATATCCCCATTAAATACATTCAAATCATAATTATTTCTAGTTTGGATTATTCTATCACCTGCTCGAAAGAATCGTTCACCAAGTTTTATTTGAATTTTTTTATCATCTTTTGGATTTACACTTTCCTGAAGTACCGAATTTAAATTATGTGTTCCTAGACTTCCCCTTACTTGAGGCGTCAGAATTTGTATTTCATAATTTTCTCCAAATTTTTCATAAATTGTTTTTGTATATAATCTTTTGATTGTTTCAAGAGCTGTAAGTCCATAATTTAATGATGACCATGGATGGATATTTTTTAAGATATTTCTAAACTCGTCAATATTTGAGGATGTCAGTGATAGTTTTTCCAAATCGACATGTCTAAATTTTTCAGGTATTGTCAATATTGGTTCATTTATTGATTCTAGATTATCAGGTTCTGGTATATAAAGATTTTTAACAGAGATCTGTTCTTCAACTTTATTCATTTGACCTGTTATTTTATTGTCAGTTTTTAAAAAATATGATGAGCCATCAGACAATGTTTTATTTATTGCATTTTTAGCTTTCACAATAAATTTCAATTGTTCTTGGGTCGCCTCTTCAGAATCAATGAATAGGCAGTCAACAGATTTATTCCAAATGTCAGGATCGTTTATTGGACTTGATATTTGAGGTACGTTTCCTCTGTTAATTTCATGTGCAAATTTTATTATGCTTGATTTAGCAGCTTGTCTGAAAATT
This sequence comes from candidate division KSB1 bacterium, assembly GCA_022562085.1. NCBI lineage: Bacteria > Pseudomonadati > Candidatus Zhuqueibacterota bacterium. The sequence continues at coordinate 5,452 of JADFPY010000211.1, forward strand.
TTTGTCAATTTAAAATTAATTACATTTTTACAAGACAATAAATCTGACAATACAGAGCCTGGTCCAACTGATGGTAACTGATCTGGATCGCCTATAAAAAGTACCTGTGATTTTGGTGGAACAGCCCTTAGGAGTGAGGAGGCAAGAGTAATATCAAGCATTGAACACTCATCAACAATTAAAAAATCACAATTTAATGGTGATTCCTCATTTTTTTTAAAACCGGCACTACCTGGTTCCCATTCAAGCAATCTGTGTATTGTTTTAGATTCAATCCCGATTACTTCACTCATTCTCTGTGCAGCTCTTCCCGTTGGAGCTGCCAAAAGAACATTTTTTTTCATGGCCAAAAGCAATCGTACAAGAACCTTGAGTATTGTTGTTTTACCACATCCAGGACCACCTGTTAAAATAGAAAATGATTTTTGTACAATGCCTTGAACACTTGCACTTTGTTCATCACTTAAAGTGATCTGTTTTAATTGACAATAACGGTTAATCCAATTTTGAATGCGGCTAATATCACAAAGAGAGTTCTGATTTATTAACAATTTAACTTTTTGAGAAACTTTTTCTTCATCATAATAAAGGGATTTAGAGTAGTAACAGTTTATTATTTCATCATCAATGGTTAGTGTTCGTGATTTAATATCATTGTCTTTTAGAAGGTTTAAAATGCATTTGTGAATAATCTCATCATTTTCCAATTCAAGTAATAGTTTAGCTTTTGTAGTGATTTGCTCTTTCGTAAGGTAACAATGTCCCTCATCTCTACTACTGGCAAGCACATGTCTAATGCCAGCAAGTATTCTTTTCTTTCCATCTTTTGTAAATCCAAGTTCTAATGCGATTTTATCTGCACTGAAAAATCCTATTCCATAAATATCCTGGGCTAATTGGTATGGATTATCTGAAACGATTTTAATTGAATCATTTCCATATTGTTTGAAAATTTTAACAGCAAAAAGTGTACTAATACCATGAGATTGAAGAAATATCATCACATCTCTAATTGCCCGATGTTCTTGCCAGGAAGATTGAATGTGACTTAACTTTTTTTCTGCAATACTTGGGACTTCTAATAACTTTTCAATTTTTTCTTCGAAGACTTGTAGTGTTTTATCTCCAAAATGTTTGACTATTTTTTTTGCAGTTTTAGGTCCCACTCCTTTGATAAGACCAGAACCTAAGTATTTTTCTAATGCAGCTGATGATGCAGGTTTAATTTCTAAAACTTTGGTAGCTTTAAATTGTTCTCCATATTTCGGGTGATTTATCCAATTACCGAAGAATTTCATACTAGCTCCTGCAAAGACCTGAGCTTGGTGAATTATTATAGGAATTATGGTAGATGGAGAATTAAAAGGAGCAACTTTTAAGACAGACCAACCAGTTTCAATGCTATGAAATGTGATACGTTCCACAACACCAGAGATCTGCTCTTCGTGTATCTGAGTTGTCAAACTAATCCTTAATTTTAAACTATAATCGATAGACACTGCGAAGTTTTAAGAAATGCAAACTTTGTATCAAGGTCAATAGATTTTGATTTATTCAAACTGGATCTTTACATAAATGTCCGGAGTTTTTTCATGCACTAAATATCCGCGCATCTGGTTACAGCCATTTTTTTGTCTAGTCGTGGGTGCGATTGAATGGGTGGTGGTATTGAAATGGTCACACTGAGTAACATGACAATCTTTGTGAAAAAAGGAGAGAATCAAAGTTGCTCCGCGAGCAGCAAAAAAATGTCGCAAAAAATCGTATCCAAAGTGACCTGTTTGACTGGATAATCTAATGTTTAAATATACATTGGTGGGTTCATAACCCGAAGGACGCGGGTTCTAATCCTTCCCCCGCTACAAAAAGCTGTTTAAAAACAGTTGCTATGGGGTCTTAAATGGACGCCTTTTTTATTTTAAAATGCAGGCGAAAATGTGGCAATGGAAAATTTTGTTTTGATGGGCTTGCTTGCAGGCCCTTAAGGCAGAATTTGAACCCAATTGGAAAATTAGATTTAAGTTTTTCTTCTGGGTACTTTGAGATTTTACATTAGCCAGCACTTTGCATTTCAGTTAGTTAAGAACAACAAATGCTTCGTAAATCTTAGCTACTTAGAGCGTTGGCCTCCGGAGCCAAAGGTTGGGGGTTCGAATCCCCCCTGGCGTACAAGGCTAAATTTAATATTTTCAATATGAAGGCTTCCAATTTTGGAGGCCTTTGTTGTTTGTATGAATGGACAAATGTGGACAAAAAGGGACAAAAATCGCACCCAAAATCGCACCCAAGTTTTTGCGTAACTTTTACGTAACTCCGGTAGATACTGCCTAAGGCTTTGGAACTGCTCGAAATCCTTGAAAATTAAATTTCTTAGCCTTACCTTCGTTTCGTCAATTCTCTATCATTCATACTGGAAAACAATAATCGGCAAAACAATATCACATTACAAGATTCTTGAAAAGCTCGGTGAAGGCGG
>JADFPY010000212.1 GCA_022562085.1 candidate division KSB1 bacterium
AAGGCAAAATGGTACCTTATGCCATCGAAGATGTTTCGCACCACATGTCCTTTTTGGAAATGCTCGACGTTCTGAACGAAGATCTGATCAAAAAAGGAGACGACCCGGTTGAGTTTGACAACGACTGCCGGGAAGGCATTTGCGGTATGTGCAGTTTGGTCATTAACGGCGTCGCACACGGGCCGCAGCGCGCAACCGCCGTTTGCCAGCTCCACATGCGCCACTTTAAGGACGGTCAAACCGTTACCATCGAACCCTGGCGCGCTAAAGCTTTTCCCGTCATCAAAGACCTGGTGGTCGACCGCAGCTCTTTCGATCGCATCATCGCAGCCGGAGGTTATGTTTCCATGAATGCCGGCGGCGCACCCGACGGCAACGCCATTCCTATCTCCAAAGAAATTGCCGATGAAGCCATGGATGCTGCGTCTTGCATCGGCTGCGGCGCTTGTGTGGCTGCCTGCCCGAATGCATCTGCTTCCCTGTTTACCGCAGCAAAGATTTCTCAACTCTCTCTCCTGCCGCAAGGCCAACCCGAACAGAAGAGACGGGTGATTCGCATGGTTGAGCAAATGGACCAAGAGGGATTCGGCGACTGCTCAAATCACGCCGAGTGTGAAGCGGTCTGTCCAAAAGAGATTTCAATTGGCCACATCGCACGGATGAAGCGCGAGTATTTTAAGGCGATGTTGACGAAGTAAAACGCGGCAAAGCCGCAAACTCCAAAATCCAGATAGCGCAAATCCCAGATAATTCCAAGATCCAAAAATTTATTATAGCCTCGTTGAGAGACGTTCATGTATTTCTGACGAAGCATTCCGGAGTTTTGAGATTTGAAATTTTTGGTTTTTGGGATTTATTTGAATTTTGGGATTTGTAGTTTGTGATTTTCTTATCCTGTCAGTGAAGCTGCAACCAAATCCTTCTGCTAAACGTACCTGCTTTTACCTGCATTTTTTTTAGAAGCATTTCTTAAAGAAAACTTTCATTTCGTTTAATAGAAAACTAGAGCAAAATACTCGTTGCTTAAAATCTGATTTACATTTATATTTTTTTAGAAAATCAGAATGCGATATTTTGTTCAGGAGGAAAATCATGGCAGCTAAAAAAGTTCATCTTTTAGTCGGAACCCACAAGGGCGGGTTTCTGTTCACCAGCGATTTAGATCGGAAAAACTGGCAGATAAAAGGGCCGTTCTTTAAAGGCAGCGACGTTCATCACATGGTTTTTGACACTCGCAACGAATCGACGATTTTTGCCAGCACCAACAGCATGTGGTGGGGACCCAGCGTTCGATTTAGCAAAGATTTTGGTGAAACCTGGCAGGAACCAAAATCAGATGTACGTTTTGAGGAAGGCTCGGATAAAAAAGTGAAACGAGTCTGGTGTGTGGAACCCGGTCGCGCCAATGAACCGAATGTCCTTTACGCCGGTGCAGACCCGGGCGTGCTCTTTAAATCAGAGGACAGTGGCGAAACCTGGGCTGAATTGAAAGCCCTGACCAATCATTCAACTCGTGAAAAATGGACGCCGGGAATGGGCGGCATGATGGTGCACAGTATTTGTCTGCATCCGGAAGACAAAAACAAAATGCATGTTGGCGTTTCGGCAGCCGGAACGTTTTCAACGGAGGACGGCGAGAAATCCTGGCAGGCGCGCAACAAAGGCGTGACCGCGGATTTCCTGGCCGACAAATTTCCTGAAGTGGGACAGTGCGTTCACCACATGCAGCTGCACCCGGCGAAACCGGATGTCTTGTACCAGCAAAATCATTGCGGCGTTTACCGCAGTGACAACGCCGGCAAGGAGTGGATAGACCTATGTGAAGGGCTACCCTCGCGTTTTGGTTTTCCCCTGCAAATTCATCCGCATGACCCGGACACCATTTACGTCATTCCCGAAGAAGGCGCTGAGTTCCGCTGTCCGGTGGATGGCGAGTTTGCAGTCTTCAGAAGCCGCAACCGTGGTGAAAACTGGGAAAGACTCGATAACGGACTGCCAAATAAGCGGGCTTATCTAAGCATTTTACGTCATGCGATGGCGGCAGATAGTTGTGATTCAGCCGGCATTTACGTCGGCACCAGGAACGGCCAGATTTTTTACAGTAAAGACGAGGGAGATTCCTGGGAAGTTTTGGTCAATTGGTTTCCGCCGATTTATTCGGTGACATGTGCGGTTTTTTAAACAAAACAAACCGCAGAGACCGCTAAGAACTCAGAGTCCAAAACAAAATCTCGGCGCTCTTTGCGGTAAATTTTTTGAATTAAGTGTCGATTTTATGCAATTCATTCGTCTTAAAAATAAGAAACTGTATTTATAATTCATCACTTTAGCAAAAACGACCCTTTGTGTCATTTCGACCAACGGGAGAAATCTTTTTACGCATATTTTTGAATTAAATAGATTTCTCCCCCGAAGTGTCGGGGCCGAAATGACAAATTAAGCTGTTTTGCAGAAGTCTAATAATTTATCACTTTTTTTAAGGAGGTTCAGATGGCAGCAAAAGTAACACATTTTGAAATATTGGGTAAAGACGCGGGTAAATTGCAGGACTTTTATGGCAAACTTTTCGATTGGAAGATCAATGCGGACAACCCGATGAATTACGGTTTGGTGGAAGCAGCCGGCGACGGCAGCATCGGCGGCGGCATCGGATCGGCACAAGAAGGCGCACCCGGTCACGTTACGTTTTACGTTGAAGTCGATAACATCGAAAACTATCTTTCAAAAATTGAAAGCACGGGCGGAAAAACCATTGTTCCGAAAACCGTGATTCCCGAGATGGTAACTTTTGCTTTGTTCGCGGATCCTGAAGGTAGTGTAGTCGGACTCGTGGAGCACTAAAAAATAACCAAACCTTCCAGGTTTTTGGGAAACCTGGGAGGTTTAACTAACTAAGTTAAAAGGGAAAGACAAATCTGAAATCGCATAAAATGAAACGACACTCTATTTTAATAATTATTATATTTGGCACACTTTTGAGTCTTGCCTGTGAGAATGCCACGAACAATATAACATTGAAGACCGGCATTCTTGAAGGCAAAATCACCATAGGCCCGCTTTGCCCCATTGAGCCTTGCAATCTTCCCCCGGAACAGATTGCAGCGATTTATGAAGCCCGGAAAGTTTTCGTCTATGAAAAATCTTCCCTTAGCAAAATTGCTGAAATCCAGCTCAATGCGGATGGTGAGTATTCAGTTGCGTTAAATCCGGGGCAGTATATCGTTGATGTCAGTGACGCCAACGGAAACGCCCTGCCTTTGGAATTATCCCAGCGACCTCGATTTGGAAACGCCATTCCGCAAGAAGCCGAAATTCTCGAAGACCAGACGACAATTTCTGATTTTGATATCGATACCGGAATTCGGTAAGCCAACTTCTTAACTCTCCATATTTAAAAATATTCTTGCCTTTTGATTAAACGACTTCTTTATTTAGGGTGCGGGTTCGATTTTACGCAGCAGCATAATTTCACTTGTCGAAGGGGGTGAAATATTTTGAAAATTTATTTACGTAAAATCAAACCTGCACCCCTTCTATAAAGATAAAGAAATTCCGGGTCTAAGTAACAAGATTTCTCCCCCGAGGTGTCGGGGTGGAAAAATGCCCGTATGGTTTTTGAGGGGTTATTATAAAAGAAAGGAAACTTTACAAAATGAAGAATCTTGCCATTCTTGGTGCCGGAAACATCGGCATTGCCATTGTGAAAGGATTGATTCAATCAGGCACTTTTGAAGCCAGGCAAATGACACTGACACGAAGAAAAATTCACCTGCTTGATCCTTTTAAACAGCAGGGATTTCAAATTCAAAAAAGCAATGTCGAAGCGGTGAAAAGTTCAGAAGTCATTCTTATCGCTGTGGAGCCGCAGCAGCTTGTCTCATTATTGAAAGAAATAAATCAAGCGCTGATTCCAGGTAAACACATACTCATTTCAGTGATTTCCGGGGTTAGTATCGGACAGATAAAAAAACAGCTTGGCAAAAATATGCCGGTGATTCGCGCCATGCCAAATACCGCCATCGCGATTAGAGAATCCATGACTTGTATCGCATCAGATGAGCCAAATGATGAAGCTATTGAAATCGCCAGGTCGATCTTTGATACAGTGGGCAAGACCCTGCTCATCGATGAAGAGCAAATGATCGCAGCGACCGCATTGGGGGCCTGCGGAATTGCATTTTTTCTGCGTGCCATCCGAGCGGCCTCTCAGGGAGGCATCGAAATCGGCTTTCACTCTGACCAGGCCCTGCATATTGCTGCACAGACCGCCAAAGGTGCCGCTGCATTGCTGCTCAATATGAAAAATCATCCGGAGTACGAAATCGATAAAGTGACGACACCAAGAGGGTGTACCATTTCCGGGTTGAACCAGATGGAACATGAAGGGTTCAGCTCGGCGATGATAAAAGGAATTGTAACTTCAGCGGAGAAAGCTTCGGGGCTTTATGTTGGAGAGAAATAAAACCATACCATCGCTTAAAGCGCGGCTATCGGTGCTTTTGCTATTTAGCCAAATTTATTGTGTGAACAGCTGACCAGTTTCGTGTTTTAAGTCTAATGATATAGTAAGAGCGCCTCGCCATATTCGTCGCGCTTGAGCATCCCAGCATTGTGCCCATCCACGACCTGGGTACCCTGCCAGATGGCCGCATCTTCTGGATTGCTTCGCTTTGCTCGCAACGACATGTTTACTTTTTGGACAACCCGGGTCTTTTTAAACTATCTGCAAAATCATTCAATACCCAAAATCTCTTTTGAAATTATTTAAACCTTTCGTAAATTAGCACCACTCAAATTTTACAAAGGTGCTAATAATGCAAACACTTCGTAATCTATTTCCTAACTCTTTAAAAATTCTTTTAACTATTTTTGTAATTTTTACTGCGATTGAAGATTTAGCAGCTCAAACCAATAATAATTCGTTAGATCAAATTGCTGACACTTTTCTCGGAAAATGGGTCGGGGAGGTCAAAGGACCGAACAACGAAGTCGTTACTTCCGAACTTATTTTCGAATGGACGCTCAACAAAAAGTTCATTAAAGTGACAAACCTGTTGGGTCAAAAAAAGAGCTTGTTTGCTTTGACTTTTTACGGCAGGCAGCCGGTCTTAAACCGAATCGTCTTCTGGTCATTTGATAATGAAGGAACAATTAATGAAGGAATCGCCGAATTCAAGGACAACGCTTTGAAGCACGAGTGGCGCTCCTTTAGTAGTAACGGCGAAATAAATGATTGGCGCTCAAATCTGACTCGTCACGACGAAAACAGCGCCACCTTTACAATTCAAGGCGAGGCCTCGTATACTGTTAGCTATAAACGCTTGAAAGAATGATCCTTCAAACTTTAATCGCTAAATCTGTAAACGTTTTTTTCACTCACCAAAATATCTACTTTTTCATCTTCGGCCCGGGTCGGTATCTTATCGACGATTTGAAATTCATAAGCCAAGGCAATTTTGGTTACTTTTACATTATCCAGGAATCCATCATAAAACCCACCCCCAAAACCAATCCGATGGCCCGCCAGATCAAAAGCGACGCCGGGGACAATAACCAAATCGAATTCAGAAATCTTAACCTTTCGAAACCGATCTTTAGGCGGTTCCAGGATCCCGAACGTGCCCTTTTTCAATTCATCAAAACCTTTGATTTCGGAGTGCAACAAAATGTGGCTTGACAAATCAGTGACTGGAACGATGACCCGCCGCCCGGTCTGCAGAGTATCTTTAATCAACTGATATGTGTTAACCTCGTTACGCCAGGCTGCGTAACAGTGAACGGTTTTTGCGGCTTGATATTCCGGAAGTTTTTTTAGGTGGGAGATGATTTTTGAACTTTTGAAAGCGACCGATTCGCCGGAAAGGCTTCTTCTCTGTGATTCGATTCGGGAGCGAATTTTACTTTTTTGTTGAACGACATTATCCACAAATCAGCCGAATATCTTCTGAATCGCCTTTGCAAACGCCGCGTCGTCAATCCCGATAATACCAACTTCCTCTCTACCGAAAAAATGGCCGAATTGACTTTTGGTACCACATCGAAAAATTGGAACTTTCCCCTGAGCAGCTAATGTCTGGAGTTTCCGATCGGCGTTTTTCGAGACATCAGAAGCCAAAATTATGGCGCGGGTTTTTCCTTTCTTCAGTAAGTTTAGCGTTGAAGTCATACCAAGGGAGAGTTTACGGGCACGGTGCGCAAAACCAAGCATTTTTAATGTCTGATCGATTTCATCCATCCGCAATTTCCGGAGTTGTGTCGTTCCAGTCGTTCTCCATTGCCTGAACCCATTCCTTATTTTTATCGACAAAAATGATTTCACTGATTGCGCTGGATGAAGTAGAAAATCGGCGAATTGCGTCTGCAATCGCTTTTGCGGCAGCCTCAATCGGAACCCTTCCTGTGCCGGTCCCCATTCCTGGGATAGCTAATTTATGAATACTCAATTCAGCTGAAACTTGAAGAGCTGCCGTAACTGCGTCTGAAATTTTTTTAACTGAGGTACGCTGAACAGGGGCCACCATGGTCGGCGCGTGAATGACATAGTCACATTTCAACTTCCCGGCAGATGTAACAACTGCATTTCCAAGGGGAATCGGAGCCAATTCCATTGCCTCTTCTTCAATTTTCTTACCCCCGGACTTCTTAATCGCCGCAGCTACACCTCCACCCATTTCACCTTCAGAATTGGCAGGATTAACGATTGCATCAACTTCCAATTTCGTGATGTCGCCAACTAAAAACCGAACTTCCATTGTTTCCAACCCTCCTCCGTTGAATGTGTTGAAAAAAACAGAACGACCCGTTTCTCCTGCCGCGGGGATGGCAAGCAAAGAACGTCAATTTGCCACGGAACTTTAGAGAAGCTACTAACCTGAAAATTGCACCCGCACCCCGCCGTCAAGAGAAAACCGATTGTTAGCGCAATCTGCTGACGACCGGAATAGCCTGATCAAGACTACCAGTCAGGACACATTGATTCCACGCTAATCAACCATTTACTGACTTCATTTGCCCGTCAATGATTCGTAAATCGTGTCTCATCGGTCGAGTTCATAAAGGTCAGTAAACCGGAAATCCTCTTCCCTTACTTTTTCGTGGTTTCTTTAGCCTCACTCTGCTTTTTGATATGCGCCAATATCCCGTCCCACTCTTTCTTGAATTCATCAAGCGGGACATTAGCACCATTCAAGACAGTGCTCCAGTGACGCGTATTTGCTGCGCTTGCAACGGCCTCTTGAATCTCTGCATCGGTGGCGCCGAGCATTTTTGCCATCGTGGTATGTGCATAGACACAATAAGTGCATGGAATCTGTGACGCGACTCCGAGCGAGATGAGTTCGGAATATTTCGCTGGAATGGCTGCATCCGGACTTTGCGTAGCTTTAAACCATTCCCATGCGCCGGCACGCAAATGATCTGGCAAAACCTTCATCATTACTGGAACTGTTCCGAAGGCAGCCTCCATTTCAGCCTCAGCCTTTTTAGTTGCGTCTGTCTGGCTCTCCTGCGCAAGCAGAGGCGATGAGAGCACAAAAACGGCAATACATATTGCCATAACACTTGTTGTTAGTCTCATGGTCTTTTTCATGACATGCTCCTTACTTTGATTAAGAGTTATTAGTTTGTGAAATACTAGATTGTTCGCAAGTACACCTCCATTTTTTGAGATGAGCAAAAGCATTTACCAGCGTTGAAAACCGGCTGTTTTAGCAAATCCAGCAGTACAGTATCACCTCCCTTCAGCCTGATAAGCGATGTGACGGCGCTAACATATAAGTATACGATTTTCGTATATCATGCTAAATGTCATGATAGCCGATTAGTTATTTATCTTCTAATCGCATAAGCAGTCATTTGTCATGATATCCGACTTCGTGCAGCCAAAT
>JADFPY010000213.1 GCA_022562085.1 candidate division KSB1 bacterium
GCCCGCCAAATTTTATCCGAGGCGCCTGGGGTTGTGTTGATGGATCATCCTCAAGATGAGGTTTATCCCACGCCCGCTTTTGCAGCTGGCAGGGATGAAGTTTTTGTTGGCCGAATTCGTAGAGATGATTCCGTTGAATATGGTTTGAATTTGTGGGTGGTTTCGGATAATCTGCGCAAGGGGGCGGCGCTGAATGCGATTCAGATTGCTGAGGAGTTGATTAAGGAGTGAGATTGCTTTTCGAGTACTGGGAAGCAGAGCTTGCCCATTCAATTGCCCGCAAGCTGGAGCTTGGGAAGGAGGTAAATAAAAATGAAAGCGGAGGGCGACCCCGCCGGTAAGCCGACGAAGGAGGCGCTTATAATAAATGCCCCGACGGTTCGGGGCCACTATTCGAGGAGGCGCCCGAGCCTGCGGAGGACACCGCATCCCGACATTCCTTTTAAAAATACAATAATAGAGTCGGGAGAGGAGGCCGGAGCAGTCAGAAATAAAAAACCCCGAGCTCTTTTTTAGAACCCGGGGTTTGTAATTCTTTATCGACTTATAACCAGCCTAAAGGCTGAACTACAAACATTAATTCCCGTTTTCTTCTTTCTCTTCCTGCAAATCCTTCCTATCTTTTTTCAGGTTGCCTTCAAGGATTCTGCGGAGTCTTGCCAGTTCCTTTTCAGCACGCACGCGCTCGGCTTTGATTCTTTCAAGCTCAGCTTCGGCGGATTCGGTGGCGCGCTGTTCCCTGATAATTTTCTCAAACAGTTCGCGGCGGTTTTCGGCTTTTTGCAAAAGAACATCTCGCTGATTGGGTCTGTACATTTTAGTCGGCAGTAGGGAAAAATGAGTACCGAAATTAAGCCGCCATCCGGCATAGTTGGGCTGCGCGCTTGCCAGCGTTCGAGGAATGCCAGCGGCAGCAGGTGCGTAAAGTGTTTTGTCACTGCTTTCAAAGATTCTGAGGTCAGCACCAAGGCTTAAGGACATCCAGCGAGTCAATTTATAAGAAGCCGCCGGCGAAATATATAGATAATTTTCCCTGCTGTAGGCTGACTCGGGGGGAGCTTTCAGAAAAAAATTGCCATACAATTCAGCGGAAAATTCAAATTTATTTTTTGGGACTCTGACTCCCATTGCATACAGAATTTCCTGTGACATTGAAGCGGGCTTGGCTGCTGCAACGTTGTTGGTCAACTTAACGCCAACATCGTTGTGGTTCCAGTATCCAAGATTGAAATGGAGGTTTAATGCTTCATCGGGGTAAAGCGCATCCTTTGAATAACTTACCATTCCGGTCGCGCCAAATCCGATGCGCTTTGCGCCATAAGGTTCAAACGGAATGTTGTAAACTTTGCCAAGAGGAACTTTGGTGTTCACTGCAAGGCCGTAAGTTAAGGAACTACCCGGTGAGCCTAAGGAGCCGAACTTAACTGACATAAATACATCGCCGGGGTTGTTTAGTTCAACGCCAAAATTTGTGTCACCATAAAGAAGGGGAGTCACGGCAAGTTCAAAATGCTTACTAAGCCCATAATTGATGCTTAAACGTCCGTTCAAGTCATAGATATTAACGGAACCAGTTGGCTCATTCGAAACAGTGCTATAACCACGGGAGTAAAGCTTTGTGGTCAAGAAGCCAGCCGGCAGAGTCGATGCTGAGTGAACGTAGTTCAGCCCTCGATTTCCATTGAAAATAAGTTGCGCATTGACAAAGGTTGGAATCATTGCTGCGACAACGAAGATGATAAAAATAAATTTAAGTCGATTCATGGTGCTACCCTTTCCTTATCTTCAGTTTAAAATTGAGGACTTTCCTGTGTTGAGTTAGTTCCCTGAGGCTGCCAGCGAGTTTGCGCGATAGAGAGACTCGAAAGTCCCTGCATCCGTCCACCAGCCGTCTAAGACTTCAAATGTCATTTTATTATCTTGAATGTAACGATTATTTACGTCCGTAATTTCCAGTTCATCGCGGCCCGAAGGTTTTAAGGTTTTGATTATGTCAAAGACTTCGGAATCATACATGTAAACCCCGGTCACAATTAAATTTGATTTCGGCTGTTTTGGTTTTTCAACGATGTTAACAACCTTTTCGCCGTGCAGCTCTGCTACTCCAAAGCGCTGCGGATCAGCGACTTCTTTAAGCAGTATTTTTGCGCCGCCGCCTTGTTGCTTAAAAGTATCGACAGCGGTTTTTATGCTTTTTTCAATAATATTATCGCCCAAAATTACAATAACTGAATCTCCTTCTGAAAAATATTCTGCTAATCCTAAAGCTTCGGCGATTCCTCCTTCACCTTCTTGATAAGTATAATTAAGATGCTTCAGACCGAATTCTTTACCGTTGCCCAGCAATTTGAGGAAATCACCCGCATTGTTGCCACCTGTAACAAGCAGAATATCGTCAATTCCTGCATCAACAAGCGTTTGCAATGGGTAGTAAATCATTGGCCGGTCATAAATCGGCAATAAATGTTTGTTGGTAATTTTGGTGAGAGGATGGAGACGAGTCCCTAATCCGCCAGCTAAAATAACTCCCTTCATAATAGATTATCCTTTTTGAATTTAATAAAATATCGGATGAAAAAGTTTACATCTTTAACGCTGTGCAAGGTGAAATTAATATAGGGTCAAAAAATAGAAAATGGGGGAGAGAATAGCAAGAAAAACGAAAGGATTTTTATTCGGGCAAGTCAGGTGTCCAAGCTTTAGCTTGTTTTTTTGGGGCCGCTCCGGCTCCTCGTCCCGAAAGCATTATTATATTTTTAAAGGAATGGCGGGACGAGGGATCCTGCGCGGGCTTCGTGCGCCACTTTCCGATTTTATTATTATAAAAGATTTAAGGAAAATCGGAAAGGGGTCGCCCTCCGCTAAATTTTTCAGAAAAACTTTTAGATAGTTACGGAAATTAGCGAAAGCGGTTTCCGTAACCGCCACCAGCTACAGAGACCGCTCCGCTAATCTCTGTAGCTATCTTAAAGGTAAAATAAAAAAGGCCCCCTCTGAGGCGAAGGAGCCCTGTTCTCATAACGGCGCCGTCACTGCACCCGATCTTCAAACTCTTTTCCAGTGGCCGGCAACATAGTAATAGCCATGGTGATTCCTTTTCCAACGGGGCTGCACGTAAACATAACCATGCCGTGGTTTAAGCCAATAACCTTTTAACCGAACATGGCGTCCGTGCTTATATTGCCAATGCGCTGAGACCCAAATTGCTTTAGCACAGGGCCTGACATGCTTCACAACTTTTACCGTTCTCACTTTAGGCGGGCCAAATCGAACATAGACTCTTACTCCGGCTTCAGCAAGTGAAGGCAGTAAGAACAAACCGGCCAAAGCAGCGGCCGCAAAAAACTTCCTTAATTTATTCATGATGTTTCTCCTATACGTTTTTTATATCTTTCAAATTCTGATTTGTCTTTATGCAAGGGGCGTGCCAGTTCATCTGAACTATCTTTTAGTGCATTGATTATAAAAAACTTGAAACCATTTTTTTAGACGAGTACCTGAATTTTTGTTGTCCCAATAGGTTCAACTTTGAACAAAATAGTGCACTTTAATTAACTGCTTGACTTCTACTTGTCAATCCATTATTTTTTACTCATGAATCAAATCGAACTAAACTTAACTGCAGATAAACCTAAAACAGTTGATAAATCTAAATCTGCAGATAAAACTAAAACTGCCTCGGGGTTAAATAAAGAGCAACAATCGGCGGTCGAATATGACCAGGGACCTTTGCTGATTGTCGCCGGGGCGGGTACCGGAAAAACCAAAGTTATCACTCACCGAATTGCGCACCTGATTTCATCGAAAAAAGCGCGGCCGGATGAAATTCTTGCCCTGACCTTCACGGAGAAAGCTGCCGCCGAGATGGAAGAGCGAGTCGACCTGCTCATTCCATACGGATATGCAACGGTTTGGATTTCTACTTTCCATGCTTTTGGCGACCACATTTTGCGCGAGTTCGCGTTTGAGCTGGGACTGCCCACGGATTTTCAAGTCCTGCCTACTCCCGAGCAAATTATTTTCTTTAAAGACCGCCTCTTTGATTTACCCCTGAAAATTTACCGCCCGCTCTCAACCCCGGATAAATTCATCGAGGCAATCATCGGACATTTTAGCCGCGCGAAGGATGAAGATATTACACCGGAAGAATACCTGAGTTTCGCTAAAAAACTCATAACCGAAGTTCAACCAGACAATCGAGAACAAGCAGAATATGCGGCACAGCAGTTGGAGCTGGCCCATACTTATGTTACGTATCAGGAGCTTTTGACTGCTAACGGTAAACTGGATTTCGGTGACTTAATCACAACGGTGTTGAGGCTCTTTCGCGAGCATCCTCTGGCGCTGCAAAAGATTCAGAATCGCTACAAGTATATTCTGGTGGATGAGTTTCAGGATACAAATTATGCACAATTTCAAATGGTGCGACTTTTGGCACAAGTGCATGAAAACATCACGGTCGTCGCCGATGACGATCAATCGATTTATAAATTCCGGGGTGCAGCGATTAGTAACATTCTCGGTTTTACAGAATTGTATACGAATGCAAAGCAAATCGTGCTTACAGAAAATTACCGGTCAAGTCAGATGATTTTGGATGCGGCTTACAAACTCATCGGTCACAACAATCCGGATCGACTGGAAGTGCAAAACAACATCAATAAACAGCTGACTGCGCAGTTAACTGGTGAAAAAATGGTTGAGCATATGCATTTTGACACCCTCACCAGCGAAATAGAGAAAGTCGCTGAGATGATAAAGGCGAAGGTTTCTTCCGGCCAATTTAACTATAAGGACTTTGCAATTCTTGTGCGCGCCAATTATGATGCCGATGCTTTCTTGCGTTCATTACACTTGCACCGAATTCCATTTCAATTTTCCGGCAGCCGGGGACTTTACCAGCGAGAAGAAATTCGTATGCTGATTTCCTTTCTAAAAGCGATTAGTGACTTCCGGGACTATATTAGTTTGTTTAATCTCGCCATCTCAGAGGTCTACCATTTTCCGATGCATGAAATCACCATGTGTTTAAACGTTGCCAACCGCTCAAACCGAACGCTCCATCACGTGCTGCGGCATTTTGAGAGCTATCCCGAGCTTGAGGAGTTGAGCGCGGAAAGCATTGCAACACTGAAGAAGCTTTTAGAAGATATCCAGAAATATCTAGATCTGGCCCGCACCGAGCCGACTCACGTCGTTTTATACAGTTTTTTAAAAGACAGTGGTTACCTGGAACAGTTAATGGAGGTTGATTCAATTGAGTCTGATTTAAAAATTCAGAATATTGCAAAATTTTGCATGCACGTTAAGAACAAATCGGAAATGTTGAGGAAGGATCGGGTGCAGGAATTTGTGCCCTATCTCGAGAATTTAATTGACGCAGGCGATGATCCGGCCACCGCGATGGTCGAGTTGAACGAAAATGCCGTCAGTGTCTTGACCTATCACCGCGCCAAGGGCCTCGAATTCAAAGTTGTGTTTATGGTGAGCTTACTCGACCAGAAATTCCCGACTCGGGGCTGGAACGACCCCCTGGTACTTCCTCCTGAGTTAATTAAAGATACGTTGCCCTCGGACGATTTTCATGTGCAGGAAGAAAGAAGGCTTTTCTACGTCGGCATGACCCGGGCCGAAAGGGAACTCTATTTTACCAGCGCGCGGGACTATGGCACTGAACGGCCGCGAAAAATCAGTCAGTTTGTGCTTGAGGCGTTGGACAAACCGCGAGCCGATGAGGCCTATATAAAAGCCTCGCCTTTGGAAGCACTCGAACGGTTTGCCCCGAGTAGCGACGACTCCTTGCCGGCAGAAACCGAAATCCCCGCTGATGAACTCCTTAATCTCAGTCATCGCAAAATCGATGATTATTTATCCTGCCCTTTAAAATACAAATATATTCATATTCTAAAGGTCCCGGTCCTGCCAAACCATGCGCTGATTTATGGACGCGCCATTCATGAAGCTGTTGGTGAATATGGCCGCCACAAAATGAGCGGCAAGAAAATTTCACTTGAAGAAGTCATCAAAGTCTTTGAAAGTAACTGGAGCAGCATTGGCTTCCTGACTCGTGAACATGAAGAAGAGCGGCTGAGGGTTGGCCGGGAGTCTCTAAAAAGATTCTATGAGGAGCAGGAAGCCTCAGACCATAAACCGGCAAGGGTAGAAGAACAATTTAGCTACATGCTTGGCAATAACCGTTTGACGGGCCGGTGGGACCGGGTGGACATTCGGGATGGCGACGTTTATGTGATCGATTATAAATCATCTGCAATTGATACTCAGGACAAGGCAAACAAGAGAACGAAAGAAAGCCTGCAGATGGTGAATTATGCCCTGGCTTATGAAAAATCGGCAGGTAAATTGCCAAAATATGTCGAGCTTCACTTCCTCGACACCGGCTTGGTCGGCCGCTCTCAAATCGCGGATAAGGATATGATTAAATTTAAAGCTAAACTCAATGATGTATCCAAAGGAATCCGCGCCCGTGACTACACGCCTAAACCAGGTTATATGACTTGTAACCTTTGCTCATTTTCAAAGGTTTGCCCGGCGACGGCGGCGAAGTGAGGAGTTAGGTAAATTAAAATACCAAGTCAATACCGCCTAAGTTAATCTTTTTCACTAACCCTGGAATTTGTCGAGCTCTTCTCTCTTTTAACTCTGTTCACTAAATCCACAAAGTTATAGGATAGTCGTTTGGATCAGGTGTAATTACAATCGCTGGCTTAATATTCTCTTGACAAAATGATGAGATTTCTTATATTGATAAAGCCGTAAAAAGTCAAACTGCTCAAATGGCTACAATCGTCAGGAATCAGCCAAATGGCACAACTTACGAAAAAGGTATTAGATTTACTTAACCGAAAGAGTTTTCAATCGTTCTTTGACACATTAAGAAAGAAAAACCTGCAGCATTTTCATACATAGCAGGGATTTTCCGCCTGCACAACCATGAATTTGGCTGCTCTGAACATATTTATCCCTAGCGCCTTTAGCCTTGCTGCATAATCTAGGCACTTTAAGCCTCGATAGCGCATGCGCCTTGCCCCGGTCATATGAATGTAACGTGAATGGGTCGCTTCAATGCCAGCGCGATACCGGTACTTCTCTTTGAACTCTTCGCTTTGTTGATAGCGCCGACGCAAGGCAGCGTCAGCTTCGTTGTGATTGTAGAGTAAGCGATACCCGTGTTTTGCTTTCTTGACGGCGCATGATGAGAAAATGGCACAAGTTCGACAAACGTCTTCTGACCAGATTCCAGTGAGCGTACCCTTTTTGTTGGGTTTGATTCTTGTTGGGGCATGGCCTTTGGGACACCGTTTAACCTCATGGGTTTGTCGGTCAAATTCAAAATCGACTAAGTTGTTTTTGGGGGTGTTGCCCGGCACTGGAGCGATTAAATCAACCCCGTGTTCTTTGGCTTTTTTCTTGTTGTCCCGGCTACCGTAGAGGGTGTCGGCTCCAAGCTCATCGGGAAGCAAGTCTCGTTCTTTTACTTCCTGAAGGGCAGGCTCCAAAGCATTGCTATCGTGACAATGAGCCGGCTCAACATCAACATAAGTAATTAATTGCAACGAGGCAGAATCGTTGTCTTCAGGCGTTTCCTTAGAGTAGGTTTCCATAATCTGAACCTGGTAGCCTTGCCCTTTGTGGCCATCATAGGTTGCATCCGGGTCAGATGGATTTTGTAAACTGTCTGAACGGATTTCTTTAGCAGGTTTGACAACGACATTTTCATCTTCAACAGAGCAATGTTCGGTGAAAACCCGCTCGAGTTCTTTATAGCTATACAGTGAGTTGACGGCTGTATGGCCTTTGAATTGGCAGATGAGCTCGTACATATCTTGCGCAATGTCTGCCACGCGT